>JAPLTR010000809.1 GCA_026398065.1 Verrucomicrobiota bacterium
ATCGTCACGCAGTTGACGATCGAGATATAGATAATTCGCACGCGCCGGTGCTGGCTGAGGATGTGCGTGGCCTCGGCGATGAGGCGGTCGGGATTGCGCGTGCCGGAATCGAACATCTCCTTCGCCTTAAACAGCGCCTTGCTCAGCGCGAGGGCCTCCTGCCGCTGGCTCGTGGTGAACTCCCGGTTGCGCACGCCCGCGGCCAGCCCGTCCGGCTCGCGCGCGGTCGGCACCACCACGATCTCAACTTTGAAGCACAGGTCGGCCGCCATCTTGCGCACCACGGCGGCGCGCTGCGCGGTTTTCTGGCCGAAGAACGCCTGGGTCGGGCGCACGATGTTGAAGAGCTTCGCCATTAGCGTCGCGACGCCGCGGAAATGATTCGGCCGCGATACGCCATCGAGCGGTTTGCCCGTGGAATCCTCGGTGACAAACGTCGAATAACCGCGCGGGTAGATGTCCTCCGCCGCCGGGGCGAAGACGATGTGCGCGCCGCAGCGCTGGCACAACGCAAGGTCCTCCGCGAAACTGCGCGGGTAGTTGGCGATCACCTCGTTGGGCCCGAACTGCAGCGGGTTCACAAAAATCGAGACCACGACAACCTGGGCCGCCTGCGCCGCCGCCCGGATCAGCGCCTCCTGCCCCGCGTGCAACGCGCCCTGGGTCGCGACGAGCGCGATGGTTTTTCCCTGGGCTTTGAGGTCCGCGGTCAGTGACCGCATTTCCGACACGGATTCGATTTTTTGCATGGGGCACAGCTGGATTCAGGCAACGTCGGGCTTGAACAAACCGCGCGCGCCCCGTTTGTTCAAGTTTTTCACCGTTTCCGCCCCGACCAGTCCGACACCTTCACGCTCCCTTTACCACCACGCCATGATCCGCATCAACGAGAACTACACCAAGCTCAAGGCCTCCTACCTCTTCAGCGACATCGCCAAGCGCGTCAGCGCCTACGTCGCGGCCAACCCCACGAAGCCCGTCATCCGCCTCGGCATCGGCGATGTGACCGAGCCGCTGCCGCCGGTCTGCATCGAGGCGATGCACGCCGCGACCGAGGAGATGGGAAAGCGCGCGACGTTCAAGGGCTACGGCCCCGAGCAGGGCTACGCCTTCCTCCGCGAGGCCGTCGCCGCCAACGACTACGCCGCCCGCGGCTGCAAGATCGACGCCGACGAGATCTTCATCTCCGACGGCTCGAAGTGCGACTGCGGCAACATCCAGGAAATCTTCGCCCAGGACGTGAAACTCGCAATCCCCGATCCCGTGTATCCGGTTTACGTCGACACCAACGTCATGGCCGGCCGCACCGGCGCCAACGTCGACGGACGCTACCAGGGCGTGACCTACCTCGACAGCACGCCCGCCAACGGCTACGTGCCCGCCATCCCCGGCGTCGCGACGGACCTCATCTACCTTTGCTTCCCCAACAACCCGACCGGCGCCGTCGCCACCAAGGCGCAGCTCACCGCGTGGGTCGCCTACGCGAAGGCCAATAAGGCCGTCATCCTCTTCGACAGCGCCTACGAGGCCTACATCCGCGATCCGCAGATCCCCCACTCCATCTACGAAATCGAGGGCGCCCGCGACGTCGCCATCGAGTTCCGCTCCTTCTCCAAGACCGCGGGCTTCACCGGCACGCGCTGCGCGTACACCGTCGTCCCGAAATCCCTCGTCGCCTACGACGCGGCCGGCAACGCCCACCCGCTGCACGCCCTCTGGAACCGCCGTCACACCACGAAATTCAACGGTGTCTCCTATCCCATCCAGAAGGCCGCGGCCGCGATCTACACCGACGCCGGCAAGCAGCAGACCCGCGACCTCATCGATTTCTACCTCGCCAACGCCAAGCTCATCCGCGAGGCCGTGAAGAGCTGGGGCTTCACCTGCATCGGCGGTGACAACGCCCCCTATCTCTGGATTAACACGGGCCGCGACTCGTGGGAGTTCTTCGACCTCTTGTTGAACAAGGCCCAGGTCGTCTGCACCCCCGGCGCCGGCTTCGGCAAATGCGGCGAGGGCCACGTGCGCATCAGCGCCTTCAACTCCCGCGAGAATGTCGTCACCGCGCTCGCCCGCATCGGTGCAGCGCTGAAGTGACCCAGGCACTCCGCCTCCCAGGCCGCCTAAAGACTCATCCGGCGCCGTACCTCTCGGGGTGCGGCGCCCTTTTATTTTCCTCAGACCCCCAGCGACGCCGGCGAACGGTCGTGCACCCAGAAGCGCGTGGTCACGAGCCAGTCCTGCCGGAGGTCATAGCCCCATTCCGTATCCACCATCTCGATCGCACGCACGGCTCCGGCCATGCTCGCCGAGCGCTCCATGCGACCGCGCTCCAGTTCCGCCAGCGACCGCGCCACGGAAAAGGCCTGCTCGATCGAGCCAAAATCGCCCCGGGCCGTCGTCTTCTGCGTCGGTCGTCCGTCCGTGCCCATTTCCAGCGAGAATTGGAGCACGGCGAAGGTGGACGCGTCGGATGGATTCATGAGAGAGGTGGCAACGTTACTAGCAACCGGTGTGCCGCAACTTTTTTACGAAAAATATAAATAACACAACTACTTTCCACTACGTAGCAATCCACCGGCGATGTCCGCCGCGAGCAGCCCGACCGCCCGGCTCAGCTCGGCCGCCAGGACCCCCTCGTTCTTGCCGTCCCAGTGGAGGTCGGTCGGCTGCACCTCGCCGCGGGCGACCTCTTTCGGCGTCGTGCCGGCGCTCGCGATGATCCAGATGGCGCGGAAATTCACCGTGCCGCCCGCGCCGCCTTCGCAGGCCAGCACCCGCACGATCAGCGCATAGTCGTAGTCGGTCTCGGTCGCCCGCAGTCCCGCGCCGAGCACCGCCGCCGCCGCGCCGCGGGCCATCAGGTCCTCCCGCAACACGCGCCCGATGCCTGCTTCCAGCGGCTCGCCCCAGCGAGCGTATTCGCGAAACTCGATCTCGTTGTTTCCGCGGCGCACGATGATCGGCTTCGCCTTGATGTAGCTGGCGAGTTCCACCGGACGCAGGTGGATGACCGGCGGTTTCTCCGCCGGCGCGGCCACCGGAGCGGCCGGCGGGGTGAACGACAGCACGTAGAACCGCGTCGGGTCCACCTGGGCCTGCGGCAGCAGGGAACACCCGCCGAGGAGCAGGCCCGCCGTGGCGGCCAGGCCTCGGACAACAAAGACTAGGCGCGGGTTCATCATGGTCGTTTCGATTCGGTTCCGACGTGGCGGTTCCCTTGGTTCACTGCGGCCGCTTCTTGCCGGTGAGCAGCGAACTCGGGTTGCGCTCGAGAAAGTCCGCCAGCCGCGTCACCGCCGCCGCCGCCTCGTTGAGCTGCGAGAGCGTGACCACGACCTCGTCGCCGATCCCGCTGTGCGAGGCGAGAAACTTGCGCGCGGCGGTCGAGGCGTCGTTCAGCGAGCCGATGGCCAGCTTGGCCTGGGCGAGGGTCTCCGTCAGCTCCTTGCCGGCGGGGACGACCTGGGAGTCGATCTTCGCCAGCACCCCGCGCAGGTCAGTGATCGCACCGTTGAGATTGGCGATCGACTGCTTGATCTCGGGCGCGGTCACCAGCGACTCCACCTGCTGGCCGGTCCGCTGCCACTGCGCCGCCACGCCCTTCAGGTCGAGGCCGTCGAGCTGCTTGCGCGCGTCGGCGAGCAGGCCGGTGAGCTCGCGCGAGAGCCCGGCGAAATCCACCTTCTTCAGGTTGGCGAGGATCTCGCTCGCGCTCGCCTGGAAGGTCGCGATCGCCGAGGGCACCGCCGGGACCGAGACATATTTCAGCTCCGTCGTGCGGTTGTTCGCCGGGTAGTCCTTCGGGTTGAAGAAATCGAGTTCCACGAACAGCAGGCCGGTCGCCAGCCCCTGCACGCCGAGCTGCGCGCGCAGCCCGTGGTCCACCAGCGTCTGGAGTTCCGCCCGGTCGGCGACGTTGATCGCCGCCCCCTTCGGGTCGGTCACCTTGTCCTTGCTGAATTCGCAGACCACGGCCACGACCGAAAAATTCTTCGTCTCGTCGTAACGGATGTTCAGGTCGACGACCCGCCCGATCGGCACGCCGCGCAGCTTCACCGGGGAGCCGAGCGTGAGGCCGTGGATCGACTCGTCGAAATACACGACGAAGCGCTGGGGCTTCGCGAAAAAGCTGACCCCGCCGAACGTGAGGACCGCGATCACCGCCAGCGCAAACGCGCCGATCACAAACGTGCCGATGATGGCTGGACTGACCTTGGTTTTCACGGGTGAGATTAAAGTTCGGGAGCTAAGCGGTTCGCGTGGCGCGGGGAAAGGTTTTACTGCGGCGCCAGATCCCCGCGGCGCAGGAACTCCGACACGCGCGGATCGCGGCTGTTCTTCGCCATTTCGCGCGGCTGGCCCTCGGCGATGATCCCCTGCTGCGCGCGGTCGAGCATGATCACGCGGTCCGCGATCTCGAAGATCGAGGCCAGCTCGTGCGACACCACCACGATCGTCGTGCCAAAGGTGTCGCGGATCTGCAAAATGAGCTCGTCGAGCTTGCGCGACGTCACGGGGTCGAGGCCCGCCGAGGGCTCGTCGAAAAACACGATCTCCGGATCGAGCGCCAGCGCCCGCGCGAGGCCCGCCCGCTTCTTCATGCCGCCGCTGATTTCCGCCGGATAGTAGTCCTCGAAGCCCCCGAGCCCGACCTGCGCCAGCTTCAGGGTCGCGATCTCCTGGATCTCCCGCGGCGAGAGCGCGGTGTATTCCTCGAGCGGCAGGGACACGTTTTCCCGCAGGGTCAGCGAACTCCACAGCGCGCCGCCCTGGAAGAGCATGCCGAAGGTTTTCAACAGGTCCCGCCGCGCCTTCGTGCCCGCGTCGGCAAACGACCGCCCAAAGAACTTCACCGTGCCACCCATCAGCGGGTTCAGGCCCACCAGGTGCCGCAGCAGCGTGCTCTTGCCGCAGCCCGACCCGCCGATGATGAAGAAGATCTCCCCGCGCCGCACGGTGAACGAGACGTCCTTCAGGACGACCTTGCCGTCGTAGCCGGCGACCAGCTGGTCCACTTCGATGGCCGGGGCCGGCGCGGTGGGGTGCGCGGCGGCGGGTTGGGTGGGAGTGGCGTCGCTCATGGGTCCTCAGATGCCCAGCGCGTTGAACAGGACCGCGAAGATCGCGTCCGCCACGATGATGAGCAGCAGCGCGGTCACGACCGCCGAGGTCGCCGCGCGCCCGACGCCAGCCGCGCTGCGCTCCGCCTGCAGGCCGCGCAGGCAGCCCGACAGCCCGACGATGAACCCGAAGGCCGTCGCCTTGATCACGCCCGACATCACGTCCGACATGTCCACGATCGTGAGCATCTCCGCCCAAAACGCCGTCGGCGGGATCGCCAGCAGCCCGAAGGCGACCAGCATGCCGCCCAAAATGCCGAGGGCATTCGCATACAGCCCCAGCAGCGGCATCATCAGCCCGAGCGCCAGCAGCCGCGGCAGCACCAGAAACTGCACCGGCGGGATGCCCAGCACCTCCAGCGCGTCGATCTCCTCGTTGGCCTTCATGTTGCCGAGCGTCGCCGCAAAGGCCGCGCCCGTGCGCCCGGCGAGCACCACCGCAGTCATCACCGCGCCCATCTCGCGCACCATGGAGAGCCCGATCAGGTCCGCGATGTAGATGTCCCCGCCATATTGCCGCAGCACGATGGCCCCGGTGTACGCGAGGGTCACGCCGACGAGCAGGCTCACGAGGCTCACGATGGGCAGCGCCATCGCCCCGCACTGCTGCATCTCGTCGATGCAGTCGTGCCAGCGAAACTTTCGCGGGCTCTTCGCCAGCCCGATCGCGCCCAGCACGCATTCCCCCACGAACTGCGCGATCGCGCGGCCCTTCACGACCGTGTCCTGCGTCGC
Organism: Verrucomicrobiota bacterium; assembly: GCA_026398065.1. Lineage (GTDB taxonomy): Bacteria > Verrucomicrobiota > Verrucomicrobiia > Opitutales > Opitutaceae > GAS368. Next base: position 5,859 of record JAPLTR010000809.1, read on the forward strand.
GAGGCCCACCGAGGTCAGAAAGCTTTCCGACCGGTCAAAGGGCACGCTCGTCTCGTGCGCCGTCGCGAGCTGCGCCAGCAGCGTGCGGATCTTCTCCGGCAGGGCCCGGTCGTCGAAATACGCGCCCGTCACCTTCGCCCACTGCTGGGCCTCGAACAGGAACAGCAGGAGCGACGAATCCCACTTTTCCACCTCGTCCGCCTTCGGCCGCACGCACGTCGCGATCTGCGTCCCGCGCACCTCGGGCCACGTCGGCCGCGATTCGGTCACCTGCCACGTCCCCGCCAGCCGCAGCTCCAGCCGGTCGCCGACGGTCGTCACCGTCGCCCGGGCGTGGTTGGGAAGTGGCTTACTGACAGACATGCGCCCCACTTCACTCGTGACACGCCCCGTCGCCAAACCAAATCTCCGCCCTTCATGCCACGCTTCTCCACCGTCCTCTTTGACCTCGACGGCACGCTCATCGACCATTTCGCCGCGATCCATCGCAGCCACAGCCACACCCTGGGCCGGCTCGGCCTCCCCCTGCCCACCCTCGCCCAGGTCCGCGCCGCCGTCGGGGGTGGCCTGGAGAACGCCATCGCGAAACTCGCCGGCCGCGACCGCGTCGCCGAGGCCCTGCCCATCTACCGCGCCTACTGGGACGCCACCATGCTCGACGACGTCGTGCTCCTCCCCGGCGCCATTGAAATCCTCCGGGCCCTCCGCGCCCGCGGCCTCAAGACCGCCGTCTTCACCAACAAGCTCGGCTCCTCCTCGCGCCTCATCTGCACGCACCTCGGCCTCGCGCCGTTCCTCGATGGCAACTTCGGCGCCGCCGACACCCCGTGGCTGAAGCCCCAGCCCGAGTTCGCCGCCCACGCCCTCGCCCAGCTCGGCGCCACCGCCGCGACCACGCTGCTCGTCGGCGATTCGCCCTTCGACATCGCCGCCGCCCACAACGCCGGCTTCCCCTGCTGGGCCGTGACCACCGGCACGCACAGCGCCGCGGAGCTGCGCGAAGCGAAGGCCGATGCGGTGTTCGAAAACCTGACGGATGTGCAAGTCGCGCTCGAAACGTAAACCCGCCTCCGCGGAAAAATGGACCTCCGAGGGTAGGGTCCGACCTCCGGGCGGACCGTCAGGATGTCCCCACGCGCGCGGCACGTTCGACGAACGGCCCGCTCGGAGATCGGGCCCTACCCTCTGAGCCCGGCCACAATCTTGACGACCCGCCCGGCTGGCACACCCTCCGCCCATGGAAGCGACGGCCAAACTCATCACCTCAGGCAGGACCCAGTCCGTCAAACTGCCGAAGGCTTTCCGGTTTCCTGGCAAAACGGTTCGTTTGCAGCGCACGTCGAAAGGCGTGCTTATCCGGGCAGGAAAGTCGGATAAGCTCACTCTCGCTGAGCGGCGAAAACGATTCGCGGCACTCGCCGGCTCGTGCCCCGACCTCCCTGACGTTCCGCGCCTCGCATGGCCCGGTGCCGACACACGCCCAATCTGACCCCTGAAGATCACACCGGCTGACGCCTCTTCGTCCGCCCGTTTGGCCTTCGCCCGTTTCCCCCCGTGCCTCCTCTCCCTTCCGCCTCCACCGCGACGCTCACCGGCGTCCTCGAGCGGATCATTTTCCACAACGAGGAGAATCACTACACCATCGCGGAATTCCGCCCCGACGAGAAACCCGCGGTCGCCGCCGCGCCAGCCGCCTCCGCCCCAAACTCCAAGGCCCGCCCCGAACTCGTCACCATCGTCGGCGCGCTGCCGAGCGTCGAGTGCGGCGAGACCCTTCACCTCACCGGCGAGTGGACGCACCACGCGCAGCACGGCGCGCAGTTCAAGATCGCGGCCTTCAAGAGCGAGCTGCCCTCCTCCGTGTATGGGATCCGCAAATACCTCGGCAGCGGCCTCGTCCCCGGCATCGGCAAGGTCTACGCCAACAAGATCGTCGACGCCTTCGGCACCGACACGTTTCGCACGCTGAGCGAGGACTCCGGCCGCCTCCGCGACGTCGAGGGCATCGGCAAAAAGCGCGCCACCGCCATCAAGCAGGCCTGGGACGAGAAGCGCACCGAGCGCGAGCTCTACATCTTTCTCCAGACCTACGGCGTCACCACCGGCCAGTGCATCAAGCTCGTGAAACACTATGGCGCCCAGGCGAAGCCCATCCTGCTGGAGCAGCCCTACAAGGTCGCACGCGAGATCGACGGCATCGGCTTCAAGACCGCCGACCGCATCGCCATCAACCTCGGCTTCGCCAACGACGCCCCGCCCCGCCTCGACGCCGGCCTGCTCTACGCCCTGGAGATCCTGCAGGAGGATGGCCACACCGCCTACCGCGAGGCCGACCTGATCGACTACTCCGCCGCCCTCCTCGAAACCGAAGGGCGTTTCCTTGAGGCCCGCATCGCCGCCCTCGTCGCGAGCAAGGCCATCGTCCGCCACTGGCCGGCCGGCGTCGATTCCCCCCTCCCCGGCTCCGGCCTGATCCAGCTGCCGCACAACGACCGCGCCGAGGAAAAGATCGCCGGCGTGGTCCCGCGTCTCACGCGCGCGCCCAGCGGCCTGCCGCCCATCAAGGCCGACGCCGCCGTCGAGTGGGCCGAGAAAAAGGCCGGCTTCGCCTTCGCCGAGCTCCAGCGCACCGCGTTGAAAAACGCGCTCACCAACAAGATTTCCATCCTTACCGGCGGCCCCGGCACCGGCAAGACCACGATCCTTCGCGCCCTCGTCGAGATCCTGAAGGCGAAAAAGGTCCGCGTCCACCTCGCCGCCCCCACCGGCCGCGCCGCGCAGCGCCTCTCCGAGACCACCGGCGGCTTCGCGACCACGATCCACCGCCTCCTCAAGTACGACCCGGCCGGCGGCGGCTTCGTCGCCAACGAAAACGCCCCGCTCGCCACCGACTTCCTCGTGCTCGACGAGGCCTCGATGCTCGACACCCGCCTCGCCGCCGCGCTCCTGCAGTCCGTCCCCTCGCGCGCGCATCTCCTGCTGGTCGGCGACACCGACCAGCTCCCGAGCGTCGGTGCGGGCAACGTCCTCAAGGACCTGATCGCCACCGAGCGCATCCCGGTCACGCGCCTCTCCGTGATCTACCGGCAGCAGGGCCAGAGCCAGATCGTCACGACCGCCCACGCCATCAACTCCGGCGACCCCACCCTCGGTGCCGTCCTTCCCGAAGTTGCCAGCGCGCAGGTCTGGGCCGACCTCAATTTCATCGCCGCCAGCGACACCGAGGACTGCGTGCGCAAGGTCATCCAGCTCGTCACCGAGTTCATCCCGCAGAAGCTGAAGTGGCCGCACCCGATCCACGACGTGCAGATCCTCGCCCCGATGCACAAGGGCGTCGCCGGCGTCGGCAACTTCAACACCCGCCTCCAGGCCGCCCTCAACCCCAACGCCCGCGGCCTCCGCGCCATGCACGGCGAGTACCGCCCCGGCGACAAGGTCATCCAGCTCCGCAACAATTACGACAAGAACCTCTTCAACGGCGACATCGGCACCATCGCCTCCGTGGACCTCGAGGCCGGCACGCTCGACGCCGAGTTCGACGGCGAGCGGCACATGTTCGAGCGTGGCGAGTTCAACGACCTCGCCCTCGCCTACGCCATCAGCATCCACAAAAGCCAGGGCAGCGAGTACCCCGTCGTGATCGTGCCGCTCCTGAAGGCGCATTTCATGATGCTCCAGCGGAATCTGATCTACACCGCGATCACGCGCGGCAAGAAGAAGGTCTTCCTGGTCGGGGAGCCCGCCGCCTACGCGATGGCTGTCCGCAACGCCGAGTCGAAGACCCGCTGCACCCACCTCCGCGAAAAGATCGCCGCCACCGCGACCTGACCGCGGCTCACCGCCGCTCCGCCCGTGGGTCGATTCCTCCCGTACCGGCGAGCGCCAGCAAGCCGACCCACCAGCCCCTCCCGCCACCTTGATCTGCCTTGAACCGGTTGGATTTACTTGGATTTGGTCGGATTTGATGGGATCTGCCCCGCGACCGAGCTCGCCCGAGGGAGACTCCGCACGTAGCACGGTCAGTCTGACCGGGCTGATTGATCGGATCGCCGCCCCACGCCGAACTCCGGCCGCGTCGGAGAGCGAGTCACCGAGAACACGGAGAAGGCACGGAGGCCACGGAGGAGAGGTCCGGCCCGCGGGCCGTGGCTTGCTCCGTGTCCCCGGATCGGGACTCCGTGCGCTCCGTGACGAAAAATGATTCGGCCCATGTGACGCAGCCGCCCCGCTGGCGCTCGTCCACGCTGACACCCCTCCCCTCGCGATCAGGCCGACCGCACCACACCTCTGGCCGATCACCCCTTCCGGTATTTCGTGTGTTTCGTGGTTCATCGCCCCACCTCTCCTTGGCTGCGGCCGTTTTTCCGGGTCGTCCGTGTGTTCCGTGGGCGCTCGCCCTCCCGTCCGACTACCTTGATCCACCTTGATCTGGTCGGATTTACTTGGATTTGGTGCGATTTACCCGGAACGGAGGCGAATGAACAGCGTCGGTCATTCGGAAAAGGCCGTTGCAACGCGGAGGCAGAACAAAACCCATCGGTATTTCGCGACGCCTCGCTTTTCTCCAGTTCTGCTCCGCGCTCCCCGCGGGCTCCGCGTTTCCCTGCCTGCGGTCCGGTTCGCGGCTCGAACGCCCGGCAGGCCGAAGGAGGTTGGATGGAGTGCGCGCTGGTCGGATTTACTTGGATTTGGTCGGATTCGTTGCGATTCGCCCCGAGATTCGCTCCGCCGCTTCCCTCCGGTTCCAGACAACCCTCATCCCAATCACCTCGCCCGGTTTGAAGCACGCCGAGGACCGCTCGGTGCCCGAAAGGTGGGCGGGCTGAAGCCCGCCCTACCCTGAATCCCCGCAGGTCGGATCTGGTTGGATTTACTTGGATTTGGTCGGATCGGGTGCGATTCACCGCGGAAACTGCTCCCCCGCCCTCCGACCCTGGCGACGACACGTTCACCCCAGAAGCATCGAACGAGACCGCGTCCGCGCCGTCGCCGCCCGTTGGCGAACGAAGCGTCAGCGACCCCAGGTCGGATTTGGTCGGATTCACTTGGATTTGGTTGGATCTGCTTGGATTCGGTCGGATTTGGCCGGGAGCCGCGGATCGTCCG
>JAPLTR010000226.1 GCA_026398065.1 Verrucomicrobiota bacterium
TCACCATCGCCACCGCGCACGACCGGGTGAGCCTCGACGTCTTCCTCGTGGCCGTCGCCAACTCCGACCAGTACGGCAACAACGCCCGCATCGCGCCCGGCGCCCGCGTCGACGACGGCGCGCTCGATCTCATCGCCGTACAGCCCGTCGGACTCCTCGGGGCCGCCGCCCTCGCCACCCGGCTCTTCCTCGGACGTTTCGACTCCAGCCCGCGCGTGCGCCGGCTGCGCGGCCCGCGCTTTGTCATCGAGCGTACGCGGCCCGGCCTCATCCACACCGACGGCGAAACGCACGCCACCGGCGCCGCCGTCGAGATCCTGGTCCACCCGCGGAGCCTTCGCCTCCTCGTCCCAGCCCTCAGCACCGCCGTCTCCTTCGCCGACGATGCCTCGCCCGCGGGTTTCGCCGTGCAGTTCCCCTGATCCCCGGTCCCCGCCGTTTCCCATGAAAAAATTGCTGCGCGTCCGCACGGTCATCCTCTCCGACGTCCACCTCGGCACCGTCGAGTCCAAGGCCGCCGAAGTGAATCACTTTCTCCGGCATACCCGCTGCGAAAAGCTCATCCTCAACGGCGACATCATCGACGGCTGGCAGCTCACCCGCTCGGGCCAGTGGACCAAGGTCCACACCCGGTTCATCCGGATCGTCCTCAAGAAACTCGAGAAGCGCGACACCGAGGTCGTCTACCTTCGCGGCAACCACGACGACATCCTCGCCTCGTTTCTCCCGCTCGATTTCGAAAACCTCCGCATCGTCGAAGAGTACATCCACGAGACCCCGCGCGGCCGCTATCTGGTGCTGCATGGCGACGTGTTTGACTCCATCACGAAGAACTTCGTGTGGCTCGCGCATCTCGGCGACTGGGGCTACCAGTTTCTCCTCAAGCTCAACCGCGCCTACAACGCGTGGCGCGCCTGGCGCGGCAAGGAGTACTGGTCGCTGAGCAAGGCGATCAAGGCCCGGGTCAAACAGGCCGTCAGCCACGTCGGCGACTTCGAGGCCCACATCGCCGAACTCGCCCGCGCCCGCGGCTGCACCGGCGTGATGTGCGGTCACATCCACACCGCCGCCGACAAAATGATGGGCGACATCCACTACCTGAACAGCGGCGACTGGGTCGAGTCCCTCACCGCCATCGTCGAGCATTTCGACGGCCGCTTCGAGCTGATCAATTTCACGGACTTCGTCCGGCAATTTCCCCTCGACGCGGCCGAGGCCGGTCAGGACGAATACATCGTCGCCGAGGCCATCGAGCGCTGACGGCGCGAAAGCCTCACGGCAGCTTCGCGAGCTCCGCCCGGATCACCGCCAGCGTGCGCGCCACCGCGCCGGCGTTGTCGCGCCGCCACGCCGCAGCCGCCGTCGCAAGCACCTCCCGCCGGCTCGCATCGCGCAACAGCTCCTGCGCCGCATCCGCCAGGGTCTGGGGATCGGCGACCTCGCGGGCGGCGCCGCGCGCGAGCAGGTCCTGCGAGAGCAGCCGGAAATTTCCCATGCCGGGGCCGAAGAGGATCGGCTTGCCGAGCGCCGCCGCCTCGACCGGCGTCTGCCCTTCGGTGTGGGGCGGCAGGCTTTTCCCGACAAACACCACGTCGGCCAGCTGGGTGAACTTCCGCAGCTCCCCCGTCGTGTCGCCCACGATCACATCGACCTCGCCCGGCGCCGGCCCTTTCGACCGGAAATGAAACTTCAGTTTCGTCTTCGCCAGCAGCCGCTCGACTTCGGTCCGCCGCTCGGCGTGCCGCGGTACCAGCATCAGCGAGCACCGCACGCCCCGCTCGCGCGCGAGCCGCAGCGCACCCAGCATGGCGTCCTCCTCGCCGGGCCACGTTGACGAACCGAGGAGCACGAGGCCCTCGGCGAGGCCGAGTTCCCGCCGCAGCTGCGCCCGTTCCTCGTCCGCCAACAACGGGATCTGCACGTCGAGCTTGATGTTGCCCGTCGTCGTGATCGATGACGCCGGGACGCCCAGTTCGCGAAACCGCGCCTCGTCCTGCGCCGAGCACGGCAGCAGGCGTGTGATGCCGCCCGTCATGAGCTTCGCCGCCGGCCCAAACCACTGCATGCGCCGGAAACTCCGGTCCGAGAGGCGCGCGTTGATGCACAGCACGGGCACCCCGCGTTTCGCCGCCTGCCGCAGGTGCTCCGGCCAGCGTTCGCCCTCGGTGAGGATCACGAGGTCCGGGGCGATGCGCCGCCACGCCCGCGCGGAAAACGGCCACCAATCGATCGGAAAATACCCGATCCCCGCCGTTAGGCCGCTGTACTTGTCCATCGCCAGCCGGTAGCCGGTGCTCGTCGTCGTGGTCAGGTACACCTCCGCGCCATCCCGGCGCAGCGCCTCGAGCAGCGGGCCGATCGCCAGCATCTCGCCGACGCTGACCGCCTGCAGCCAGACGCGCCGGCCCGCGTGCTTCCTCGGGAGCTGCGGATGGCCGCCGAACCGGTGCGCGAAATTCTCACGATAGCCCCCGCGCCGCCGCATGCGGCGCAGGTAGGCCGGCGCCATCACGAGCAGCACCGGCACGAAAAGCATGCGATAGAGCCAGATCATCACAGGTTGGAAACCGTATTGGCCGCCAAAGGTCCCGTCGGCGCAAAGAAAATCACCTTTCGGTTTTTCTTTTTGCGCCCCCTGCGCCTTTTTGCGCCCATCCCTCATGCGCTGTTCCCACCCCCGCCTTGCCCTGCCCGTGTTTTGCCTCGGCCTGGTCCTCGCCCTCGCCGCCGTCTGCTCCCCTCCGCTGGCCGCGGCGATCCCCTTCCCGCAGGAAGGCAGCGACCTCAAGCCCGACCCCGCGGTGCGCTTCGGCACCCTCCCCAACGGGCTCCGCTACGCGGTGCGCGCCAATCAGGAACCCAAGCAGCGCGCCTCGCTCCGCCTCCTCGTCGAAGCCGGTTCTCTCTATGAGACCGAGGACCAGCGGGGCCTCGCGCACTTCCTCGAGCACATGGCGTTCAATGGCAGCGAACACTACGCGCCCGGCACCCTCATCGAGTTTTTCCAGCGCATGGGCATGAATTTCGGTGGCGACACCAACGCCTCCACCGGCTTCAACCGCACCCTCTATCTCCTCGAGCTGCCCGACACCAAGGAAGCCACGCTGTCCGAAGGTATGCGCGTGTTTACCGACTACGCCGGCGGCCTACTCCTCAAGCCCGAGGAAGTCGACCGCGAGCGCGGCGTCGTCCTCAGCGAGAAGCGCACCGGCGACTCCGTTGGCCGCCGCACCATGTTTGCCACCTACGGGTTTCTCCTCGAGGGCTCGCTCTTCCCCCAGCGTTTCCCCATCGGCGAAACGCCTGTTTTGGAAAAAGCCGGGCGCGACCGCTTCGTCGATTTCTACAACGCGTGGTACCGCCCCGAGCTGATGTCCGTTGTCGCCGTGGGCGATTTCGATGCCGCCGCAGTGGAGCAGCAGATCATCGCCGCGTTCACCCCGCTCAAGGCCCGCGCTCCCGCCCGCCCCACCCCCGACCTCGGAAAAATCGCCCCGCGCGAGGGCGTTCGCACCTTCTACCACTACGAGTCCGAGGCCCCGAGCACCAACGTGCGGATCGCCACGCTCGTGCCGTTCCGCCGCGGTCCCGACTCCGCCGCCTACCGCCTCAAGGACCTGCCCCGCGACATCGCCCATGCGATCATCAGCCGCCGTCTGTCCATCCTCGCGAAGAAGGAAAACGCGCCGTTCACCAATGGCTTTGCCGGCGGCGGCGAGTCCTACAATTTCTACCGCGACACCGCGGTCTCGCTCACCTGCAAGGCCGAACAGTGGGAGGCCGCGCTCGGCGTCGCCGACCAGGAACTGCGCCGCGCCCTCGAACACGGCTTCCAGCCCGCCGAGCTGAAGGAGGTCGTCGCCCGCCAGATCAACAGCCTCGAACAGGCGGTGAAGACCGCGGCGACCCGCCGCTCGGACAGCCTCGCCGACGACATCGCCGACGGCCTGCTCGATCGCGACGTGTTTACCGCCCCCGCCGACGATCTCGCGCTCTACAAGCCCGCGCTTGAAAAGATCACCGTCGCCGACTGTCTCGCCGCCCTGCGCGCCGCCTGGAGTCCCAAGCACCGCCTCATTCTCGTCACCGGCAACGCCAAGCTCGGCGACGCCGCCACCGCCACCATCGCCGCCGCCTACGATCGCACGAGCGCTGCGCCCGTGACCGCGCCCGAGGCGATCGCGGACCTCAAGTGGGGCTACACGGATTTCGGTCCCGCGGGCAAGATCGCCAAACGCGAGCAGGTCGCCGACCTCGATCTCACCCTCATCACCTTTGAAAACGGCGTGCGCCTAAACCTCAAGAAGACCGACTTCGAGGCCAACAGCATCCGTATCAGCACCCGCGTCGGCACCGGCCAGCTCACCGAGCCCAAGGACAAACGTGGCCTCGCCAGCTACGCCGGCCAGACCTTCAGTGCGGGCGGCCTCGGCAAGCACAATGTCGACGACCTCCGGCGCATCCTCGCCGGCAAGACGGTCGGCACCGGCTTCGGCGTCGGCGGCGACGCGTTCACCTTCAACGGGGGCACCAATCGCGAGGACCTGCTGCTGGAGCTGCAGCTCATCACCGCCCACATCGTCGATCCCGGCTACCGGCCCGAAGCCGCCCGCCAGGCCCGGAAATCGCTCGACCAGACCTACACGAGCTTCGAGCACACCGCCTCCGGTCCGTTCAATCTCGAGGTCGCCCCGCTGCTCGTCAGCGGCGATCATCGTTTCGGCCTCGCGCCGAGAAGCTATGCCGGCCCGCGCCAAGC
>JAPLTR010000047.1 GCA_026398065.1 Verrucomicrobiota bacterium
CTGTCGAAACGCTCCCGCCTCATCCTCCACAGCATCCTGGCCGGCGACCACGGCATCGGCACGCGCCACTTCGCCGTGCCCGACATCGGCAACGTCTTCGATTTCACCTCCAACCAGCTCTACGACGCCTTCCGTGCGGAGGCGCCGAAACTCGCCGGCACCGCCCTCGCCACCGCCCTCGCGCAGGCGGGCCTCCGCGCCGACCAGCTCGACGCGCTCCTCGTCTGCACCTGCACCGGCTACCTCTGCCCCGGTATCACGAGCTACGTGGCCGAACAGCTCGGCCTGCGGCCCAACGCCTTTCTGCAGGACCTCATCGGCCTCGGTTGCGGCGCGGCGATCCCCACCTTGCGCGCGGCCAGCCATCTGCTCGCCGCCCAGCCGGACGCGACGGTCGCCTGCATCGCCGTCGAGATCTGCTCCGCCGCCTTCTACCTCGACGACGATCCCGGCGTGATCATCAGCGCGTGCCTGTTCAGCGACGGGGCCGCGGCCACGATCTGGCGCGCGACGCCCGGCCCCACGGGACTGCGCGCCTTCGGTTTCGACACGCTCCACGTGCCCGCCGACCGCGACAAACTCCGCTTCGAGCAGCGCGACGGCAAACTCCGCAATCTCCTCGACCGCGCGGTGCCCGACCTCGCGGCCTCCGCCGTGGGCCGCCTGTGGGCCGACCGCGGGCCGCGTCCGGTGTCGCGCGTCGTCACGCACACCGGCGGCCGCGACGTGCTGGCGGCCCTCGCGCCCGTGCTCGCCCCCCATTCGCTCGCTGTGAGCGAACAGGTGCTCCGCGACTATGGCAACATGAGCAGCCCGTCCGTGCTGTTCGCCCTAGAAGAGACATTGAAAACCACCACGCCCTCGGCGACCGCCGGAGATTTTTGGCTCGTGAGTTTCGGGGCAGGCTTTAGCGCCCATAGTTGCCGCTTCGGCCCCTGAACCATGCCCACGCTCTCCGACCTTGTCTCCTACTGCGACCAGCGCACGCGTCGCTCCGCCTACAAGGACGCCCCCGGCGCCTTCAACGGCCTCCAACTGGCCAACGACGGTCGCGTCACCAAGATCGGCGCCGCCGTGGACGCCGGTGTGATCCCTTTCCAAAAGGCCGTCGCCGCCGGCATCGATTTTCTGATCGTGCACCACGGCATGTACTGGGACATGCCCCGCCCGCTCACCGGCCCCGCCTACGAGCGCGTCGCCACGCTCATCGGCGGCAACTGCGCGCTCTATTCCAATCACCTCCCCCTCGACGGCCACCCGCAGCTCGGCAACAACGCCCTGCTCGCGAAACAGCTCGGCCTGCGCCCGTCCCGCCCGTTTCTCGTGCGCGACGGCGAGCCCATCGGCAACATCGCGAAATCGAAGCTCCCCCGCGCCGCGATCCGCGCGAAACTCGAAAAGCTCTACCCGCGCATGATCGCCATCGAGTATGGCTCCGCCGCACCCGCCGCGGTCGCGTTTTGCAGCGGCAGCGGCTACAGCGCGGTGCCCGAGCTGCTGGCCTCCGGCGTCGACACCCTCGTGACCGGCGAGCTGCGTGAGGACTGTTTCAACCGTGCGCAGGAGGAAAAGCTCAACCTTTACCTCTGCGGCCACTATGCCACCGAGGTCCACGGCGTTAAAGCCCTCGCCGCCGAGCTCGCGAAGAAGTTCCGCCTCCCCTGGGAGTTCATCGCAACGGAGAATCCGTTCTGATTTCCGCCTGGAACCCACCCCTCCCCCCTGGCCTGAAAAGAGGCTTTCCCCCTGGGGCGATTTCGTGTGTCTCATGGGATCCCCTTCGATGAAAAAAATCGCCATCCTCAACGGCCCCAACCTCGACCGCCTCGGCAAACGTGAGCCCGAGATCTACGGTCGCGCCACCCTCGCCGACCTCGCCGCCGCCTTGCGCGCGGAGTTCGCCGGGAAGGCGGAGCTCGATTTCTTCCAGTCGAACCACGAGGGCGCGCTCATCGACAAGATCGCGGCGCTGGCCGACGCCAAGGTCGACGGGCTGGTGATCAACGGCGGGGCTTTCACCCACACCAGCGTCGCCCTGCGCGACGCATTGCTCGGCGCCCACCTGCCCACCATCGAGGTCCACATCTCCAACATCTACAAGCGCGAGGAATTCCGCCACACGTCGCTGACCGCCCCCGCCGCCATCGCCGTCATCACCGGCCTCGGCCTCGAGGGCTATCACGCCGCGGTGCGCTTCCTTCTCAAGGCCTGAGCGGATGAGCGACTACTACTGGCTGGTCTGTCACACCAAACCCCGTTGCGAGAAGAAGTTCGCCGCACTTATGGCGGCGGAACAATTCGAGCACTACATCCCCTTGGTGCAGAGCGTGCGCCACTACGCGCAGCAGACCAAGAAATTCACCAAGCCGCTCTTTCCGGGGTACGTCTTCGCCAAGGTCCCCGCCCTGCAGAAGGCGCGGATCTACCAGCAGGACCTGCTCGCCCGCGCCATCACGGTCACCGACGAGGCCAAGTTTCTGCACCAGCTCGCCGATGTAAAAGCCATTGTCGCGTCGGGCTTTGAGTTCACCGTCATGCCGCTGTTCACCAAGGGCCGGACAGTCAAGATCATCGGCGGCCCCCTGTTTGGTCTCGAGGGCATGGTGGACGACCCCACCAACCCTCAAGGTGTGGTGATTTCGGTTCGACAGCCTGCCCGACCTGCTGGCGGAGCGGCTCCCCGGTTTTGACCGCAGCGGCGCCTTGCGCCTCTATGTCCGGCCCCACTTCGGCGACCTGATTCATCGCGACTACCTGCGCGTGCCGTTTGGCGCGAAGTACAAGATCACCGAAAATCTGGAGAGCAACGGCGAGTTGGAGACGTATTTCACCCACGGCATCGGCGACGCCGCAGGCTATGGCCTTTCCAGCATCAAGCTCGGCACCAAGTGCGAACACGTGTTTCCCCAGCTCAACGACGGCGCGGGCGTCAGCCTTGGCCTGAACTACCAGACGCCCCTCAGCCGCCCCCCGATCGACCTCACCGACGGCCACCGCCATTTTCAGCCCTATGTCGCCGGGACCCGCCCGCTCGTGCCCGCGTGGAAGCTGCTGGGCTTTGCCAGCGTCGGCGCGGACCTGTTGGACCGCACGGCGATCCCCGCGCATTTCGGCCGCAACCAGCTTCACACCAACTCCCTCATTTTCGTCGCCGGCGCCGCCCGGGAATGGTCGCGTTTCCGCACCTCCCTCACCGCCAGCGTCACGACCAGCTCGCTCCTCAGCGACGAAAACGAAAACGTCTACGCCCTGCGGCCCGAGGTCGTTTTCCCGTGGAAAATGAAGCCCGAGTCCCGTACGCGGGTGCTCGTCACGGTCGGGGGACGCACCATCTGGGGCCCCGACGGCCACGAACTCGGGCTCAGCAGCAGCGTGCGCATCGAGTTCCTCTTCCGCCGCGAGCGCGCCGCGAAATAACGGCCCGCTTCGCTACGCCGCGAGCGGCCCCTCTTGGTCGCCGCCGTCCAGCCGGGCGCGAAACTGCGCGACCAGTACCGCCGCCGCCCACACCAGCGACAGCGCCATGACCCAGCGTCCCGCGCTCAGCACCCAGCGCGCGATGAAGACGTCCTTGTGCAGCACGTTCATCGCGGTCAGCAGGTATTCCCAGTCGTGGCCCTCCACCTCGCGGCCCGTGCCACCGCCGAGCAGCATGAGCTGGAGGGATCGCGCGTCGTTGATGTAGGGGGCGACGTCCACGAGACTGTGGCCCATCAGCCAGAGGCACAGCGCCCCCGCAAACGCGTCCTTGCCCCAGAATCGCGCCGCCACAAACCAGATGAACGGCATCAGCACCTGCAGCAGCGACCCGCCGAGCACGTGCATGAAATCCCCGAACCAGCTGAAGATGACGTGCCCGGCCTCGTGAAACACCAGGTGCACGGAGTGCAGCGGCGATTCGCCCATCGTGTCGCTCAGCTGCATCATCGTCATCCGGTGAAACTGCCAGCCGTAGGCCCCGATAAACCCGAGCAACAGGGCCCGCCCCGCGAGCGCCCACCACGGGCCGGGCTGGCGTTCCGGAAAGAAGAAATCCGCCACGCGCCACGACACGTTGCCCCAGAACTCGTTCATCGCACCAGCGTCCAAATCCACACCCCGAGGTGCAGCGTGGCGCACGCCGCCAGCGCCGCCGCCAGATCGTCAATCACCACCCCCCAGCCGCCGGGCAGCCCCTGCAGCCGCGAAATGCCGAGCGGTTTCGCGATGTCGAACAGCCGGAACAGCCCGAACCCCGCGAGCAGCACCGCCCACGTCGGCAGCACCGCCGCGATGGCCGGCCAGCCCAGAAAACACAGCGGGATCGCGACAAATTCATCGAGGATCACCTCGCCCGGGTCCTGCTTGTTCAGGCGCAGCTCGGCCTCGCCGCACAGCGCGACGGCCACATAGGCGCCCAAGGCGCTGACGAGCAGGTTTCCCGCCCAGCCCAGTTGGCCGAACAGCAGCCAAAAATACCCGATGCCCGCCGCCGAACCCCACGTGCCGGGCGCCGGCAACCGCCGGCCGATCGGACCCAACGTGGCCGCCGCGACGACGAGTCCCGTCGGCAGTCCGCGCGTCCAACTCGGTTGGTGCAGCCGCATCGGCTAGGTGAACAGCACGCGCCCGTGGCGCCGGAAATACGAGTAACCGGACGTGATCGTGAGCACCGCCGACAGCACGTAGAGGACGATGCCCAGGATTCTCACCCCATGCACCCAGGCCCGGTCGTCGCCGTCAAACACCCCCGGATGCCCCTGCTCCAACATGCGGGCGCCGATCAGCCAGCCGATCGCATTGAGCTGCACAAAGGTCTTCACCTTGCCGCCCGCGTCGGCCTCGACCACCTGGCCTTTGACGGCGACGGCCATGCGCAGGCCCGAGATCGCGAATTCCCGGCAGAGGATGCAGAGGAGCAGCATCATGGCGATGATATCGTGGCCCATGAAATTGGCCCGGTCGTTGACCAGTGCGACCATGAGTCCGATCACCATCACCTTGTCGATGACGGCGTCCATGAAACGTCCGAACGACGAAACGATACCCCGTTCACGCGCGATCTTTCCGTCCAGCCAGTCCGTCAGGGCGGCGACGATGAAGAGCCAGAACGCGGCGATGATCGCCCAGGGCGCGTCGGAGTACATCAGCCCGATGACCGCAAACATCAGCGGTACCCGGGAGATGGTGAGCAGGTTGGGCAGGTTCATGGATGCGAAATGACGCTTCAAAACACGCGTCCGTGACAGCGAATGCAAGCGCGTAGCGAATTGTTATGCGGATCGCGGAGAAACGCATCGCCACGCGCGTTTCCGCCGTCTTGCCTCCTCCTTTCCGATACGCCCATGCGCCATTGCATCTATCCCGGCACCTTCGACCCAATCACCTGCGGCCACCTCGACGTGCTGGAGCGCGCCGCCCGCCTCTTCGACCGCGTGACGGTCGCTATCGCCGAAAACTCCGGCAAGGGCCCGTTGTTCACCTCGCAGCAACGCCTGGACATGATCCGCCCCAACGTGGCGCACCTCCCGCACGTGACCGTCACGGCCTTCAGCGGCCTCCTCGTCGAGTTCTGCATGGCGCAGAAGGCCGATGCCATCATCCGCGGCCTGCGGGCCCTCTCCGACTTCGAGTTCGAGTTCAACATGGCGCTGATGAACCGGCACCTCGAGCCCATGATGGAAACGCTCTTCGTGATGCCCAACGAGCAGTTCAGCTACACCAGTTCGACGCTCGTGAAACAGGTCGCCCGCTTCGGCGGCGACGTCTCGCACTTCGTCCCGCCCAACGTGGCGGAGGCGCTGCGCGTGGCGTTTGCGAAGCCCGAAGCCGGGGCCTGACGCGATCGTGGCCGAAGTCTGACGACTTCGGCCACGGCCTTTTCATCCGTCCGCTTTGCGGTCAGCGCACGCCCACGCTCTTGAGCGTGGCGTCGTAGAATTTCGCGGCGTCGGCCTTCAACTTCGCGAGTTCGGCCGGCACCATGTACATCATGTGCCCGCCCTCGTAGAAGGTTTGCGTGAGGTTGACGCGCACCGCGGGGTCGAGCCCCATCTGGCGCACCGTGTAGTCGGTCGCAAAATACGGCGTCGCGAGGTCGAAGTACCCGTTGGAGATCCACACCCGCAGGCTCGTGTTGCGGCTCATGGCCTGGTGGAGCATCTCCGCCGTGTTCAGATATTGGTTCTGCACATTGTTGTAGTTCCAGGGCTGGACCTCGCCGGTGAGCGCGTTGTACGGCAGGTCGCTCTCGTACTTGAGCTCGCGCCGCACGTAGTCGTTGAAACACGCCGTGTACGCCCCGAACACCGCCTCATAGCTCGGGTCGAACTCCTGGCGCCCCGCCGTGCCGGGCTGGTAGCGGATACCGGTGAGTCGGCAGTCGTAGCGCCCGACCGAGCGGTCCTTGTCCTCCAGCAGCTTGCTCGTGTAGGTGAAGATATCGACCCGCAGATTCCGCTGGAGCACGAACGCCTCGGGCAATCCCGTGAGCGCCGCGATCTCCTTCGCCAAAGCGGCCTTTTCCGCGGCCGGCAGGGCGTCGCCGCGCAGCAGCGCGGGCATGTACTTCTCGTGGACAAATTTTTCCGCCGCCGCGAGCGCCCCGCGGAGATCGGCGCCCGCCAGCGCCCCACCAAGCTTCTTGTGGTACCAGGCACCCGCCGTGTAGGTCGGCAGGAACAGCGCAAACGGCAGGTCGTTGCCCTGGGTGAACCGCGCGGTCGCGAAGTTCATGATCGAGGACACCAGCGAAATCCCGTTCAGGTAGAGCCCGTAGCGGTCCTGCAGATAGTCGCTCAAGGCCGACGCCCGCGTCGTGCCATAGCTTTCGCCGACGAGAAACTTCGGCGACGACCACCGTTGGTTGCGCGTCGTGTAGAGCCGGATGAAATCGCCGACCGAGGCGACGTCCTCGTTGAAGCCGTGGAACTGCTTCGGATCCTCGCCCGTGGCGGCGCGGCTGTACCCCGTGGACACCGGGTCGAGGAACACGAGGTCGGTCTCGTCGAGCCACGAGTGTTCGTTCACCGCCATCTTATAGGGCGGCGGGAGCGACTCGCCATT
>JAPLTR010000993.1 GCA_026398065.1 Verrucomicrobiota bacterium
GCACGTTGACGGCGGTGCCCCACTCGGCGGGGATGTTGTACTTGCGGCGATAGACGATCGCGCGGTCGTTCATCCAGGAGCCGAAGACGGCGCCGGCGGCGCCGCGGAGCTGGTCCCACGGATTGGCGGGGAACACCTTGCCGGTGCGCTCCTTCACGAGGGCCTTGAAGCGGGCGACGAGTTCCTTCTGGTCGTCGGCGGTGAGCTTGGAGTCCTCGATGTCGGCGTGATACTTTTCGTGCTTGAAGCCTTCGATGACGGTCTCGAACGGCTCGTGGTCTTCGCCTTCGCGCTTCTGGACGCCGAGGACGACGTCGCCGTACATCTGGACGAAACGGCGGTAGCAATCCCAGGCGAAGCGGGGATTCTTGGTGGCGGTCTCGAGGGCGACGACGGTCTCGTCGTTGAGGCCGAGGTTGAGAATGGTGTCCATCATGCCGGGCATGGAGTCGCGGGCGCCCGAGCGGACGGCGACGAGGAGCGGCATGCCGGAGGTGGCGCCGAACTTCGTGCCCATGATCTTTTCCATGTTGGCGACGCCGGCCTCCATCTGCGCCTGAAGGGCGGCGGGATAGGTGCGCTTGTTGGCGTAGTAGTACGTGCAGACCTCGGTCGTGATCGTGAAGCCGGGGGGCACGGGCAGGCCGATGCGGGTCATTTCGGCGAGGTTGGCGCCCTTGCCGCCGAGGAGGTTCTTCATGGAACCGTCACCGTCGGCCTTGTTGGCGCCCCACGTGTAGACGTACTTGAGCGCCTTGGCGGCGGAGGATTTCTTGGCGGGAGCGGAGGCTTTGGCCTTCGCGGCGGGTTTGGTGGCTTTGGATTTAGCGGCCATGTTGGATGGGTTGTACTGTGAGGGAAAAGCGGACGTCCGCTCGGGCGCGGAAAGGTCAGAGGCAATAGGGCGGGGCGGGGCCCTGTCAACGGCGCAACCGCGGAACTTCGCGGCCGGGGCCGGGGACGGCGGCGGATCGGGTGGGATTTACTTGGATTTGGTCGGATTTACTTGGATCGGGTGCGATTTGGCCGGATTGGGCGGGGTGGCGGGAGGAGGGGAGGAGGGGGAGCTTCCCGCGGATGGCGCGGATTGGTCGCGGATGATGGCGGGGAAATGCGATCATGGAGAACAGGCGTTTCCAATTCGGTGAGCGGGCGCATTGCGCCCCGGTTCGTCTTCAAATCCGTGTTTATCCGTGTTCATCCGTGGTTCAATTTGCCCGGTCCGGGCCGGCAGAGCCTTGATCCACCTTGATCTGGTCGGATTTACTCGGATTTGGTCGGATTTGGCGGGTTGGCGGTGAGCGGTCGGGCGCGATCGAGAATGGGCAGCAGGTGGTTGAAACGCGGAGGACGCGGAGAACGCAGAGGCGCACCGCGTCGTGCTGCCCGGAAGGTAGCGCTCGCGTTCGGGGAAGCGCTTGCATCCGCCGCCTTTGGTTTGAGCTCCTCCGCGCTCTCTGCGAACTCCGCGTTTCCCTTCCGGTGATTGGGGGTCTTCCGCCAGCGGGATGCATCCGCGCGACCCGCGGGAGCCTTGATCCACCTTGATCTGCCTTGATCTGGTCGGATTTACTCGGATTTGGTCGGATTTGGTTGGAGCGGATTTGATGGGAATTAGCCGGAGGAGGGGAAGGCGGCCGGTCCGGTTCGAGCCGGCGCTCGGCTCACCCCGCGGGCGGCGCCCAGGGTGCCCGCCCGGGGCTTGGGCCGCCAGGACGCGCCGCGCCCGCCGGACTGCGGCAGCTGTCCGCGGCAGAGGGTCGCCGGGATG
>JAPLTR010000063.1 GCA_026398065.1 Verrucomicrobiota bacterium
CCCCGGCTCGATCGTCGCGCCCGTCCAGCCGTGGGCCGCGAGCGCCTCGCGGACGAAGCCCGGCCCCGTGTGCGCGATCGCCCGCTCCGCCCCGCCCAGGTCGCGCCCGAGCAGGAGCCACCGCGGCAGCTCCTCCAGCAGCCAGTGCGCGTATCCCTCGCCGAGCGCCGTCGCGACCACCGCCACCGGGCCCGCGAGCGGCTGCGGCGGCCGGATTTTCCGGTACGTGAGCAGCCAGTGGTCGTCGGGCGCCCGCCCAAAGTCCAGCGACACGTCCCGCGCGACCGCCCGCCCGTCGGGCGACAGCACGATGCCCGGGCCAAACACCCGTCCGCCCGGCAACCGCCCGATCTGCTCCGCCTCGCTCTCCACCGCCGCCTCCCGCCCCAGATACTCCCGCAACTCCGCCGTGGCATGCACCGGCAGCGCGTAATCCACGCGCCCGGCGGCGCTCCCGGGCACCAGCGTGACCGTGCCCCCCGCCCGCGCGCAGATCGCATCGAGGCGCGCGCAGGCCGCCGGCGGCGACAGGTAGATGTTGGCAGGTTGCATCTTGCGGATTCGGTCAGGGCGGGTTTCTTTCAGGTCGCCCCGCTCCCTGCAAATGATTCGGCGCCCTCCGCGCCGATCGCCCCGCTTCTGTTACCCTATGAAAACCCCGCGCCCCCTCGCCCTGGCCGCGGCCGCGCTGACGGCCGCCGGCCTCTGGTTCACCCCGGCCCCCGCCGCCGACGCCCCCGCGAAAAAAGCCACGCCCGGCCCCCTCGCCGCCACGCCCTCCCCCGCCCGCACCACGGACAACGTGGAATTCACCATCGGCCCCGACTACGCCTACGCCCCCGAGCTCACACGCCGCGAGGGCGTGCCGCGCGGCGAGGTCCACGAGTTCGTCATGAACTCCGAGGACAGCAGGATCTACCCCGGCATCGCCCGGACGAAGCCCGGCGTCGTCCCCTACCGGCGCGCGGTCAGCGTGTATGTCCCGGCCCAATACGTCCGCGGCACGCCCGCGCCGTTCATCGTCGCGCAGGACGGCGTGCGCGCCTACGGCAAGGTCCTGCCGCCGATCCTCGACAACCTGATCCACGAAAAACGCGTGCCGGTGATGATCGCGATCATGATCGACTCCGGCGGTGGCGACTCGAAGGGCAGCCAGCGCGGTCTCGAGTACGACACCGTCTCCGGCGTTTACACCGACTTCATCGAGACCGAGGTCCTCCCGCGCGTCGCCCGGGACTACCACCTCACCTTCACCACGGACCCCGAGGGCCGCGCCACGATGGGCGGCAGCTCCGGCGGCGCCGCGGCGTTCACCATGGGCTGGTTTCACCCCGAGCTCTACCGCCGCATCCTCACCTACTCCGGCACCTACGTCGACCAGCAGGCGCCGCCCAACCCCGCCTCGCCCCACGGCGCCTGGGAGTACCACGAACACCTCATCCCCCAGAGCGAGCGCAAGCCCCTCCGGGTCTGGCTGCACGTCAGCGAAAACGACAACGGCGCCGCGCGCGACGAGGCCTCCCTCCACAACTGGGTGCTCGCCAACCGCCGCATGGCCGCCGCCCTCAAGGCCAAGGGCTACCCCTACCGCTTCGTCTACGCCGAGGCCGCCGGCCACACCGACGGCCGCGTCACCCGCCAGACCCTGCCCGGCGCCCTCGAATGGCTCTGGCAGGACTACCGGCCGCAATGACCGCTCACGTATCTAAAATAAGGATACATTTCGCGTGGCCACACGCCCTGGCAGGCGCACGATGGTCTGCGGTCGGGCGGACTGAAGTCCACCCGCACCGCCTCAGATGTCCCAGTTCTGTCCGGGGAACCGCGAGCGGTCCACGACGTCGCCCGCGGGCGCGTCGAGCAGCGTGTTCAGGTGCGCGAGGCGCGCGGTGATCTCCACCGCCAGCGCCGACAGCACGGACGGACCGATGCCGAGCGCCGACAGCTGGTTGGCCTCGGGCAGCGCCGGGGGCGTGCCGCCCTCCGGGGTGCAGACCGCGGAGCGCACCCACTTCGCCGCGAAGAGCAGCGTGGCCATGCGGGCCTGGCTCGCCGTGGCGCGCGGCGTGTACTGCCAGCGCACCGGCTCGGAAATCGACGGCGGGAAACCCCAGTGCTTGAGCAGCGTGCAGCCCGTCTCGGCCTGCGTGAAACCCAGTTCGGCCCGCTCGGACTCGATCGCCTCGCGGGGAAAGCCGTTGTTCTTCAGCACGACCGGCCGCGCCTGGCGCAGCGCCCACTCGTCGATCGCCACCATGCCCACACAGTGCAGCAGACCCGTGGTGTACGCGACGTCGCGGTCCTGGTTCGTGCGTTCCGCCAACGCCTCCGCGGCGAGCGCGCAGGAGACCGACATCCGCCACAGGTCGTCGGCCTCGATCGAGTAGACCGTGAGCGGACGGACCAGCACCTGGGACGCGACCGCATAGGCCACGAGTTCGTAAACTTGTTCGTACCCGACGCGGTTGACGGCCTCGTCCACCGTGAAGCACCGCGTGCCCTTGCTGAAGTAGGCGCTGTTGGCCAGCTGGAGCACGCGCGCGGCGATGCCCGGATCGAGCCGCACCAGCGCCACGATTTCATGCATCGCGGAATTGCCGTCGGAAAGAAGCTGCTTCAGGCGGGGTAGCACCTTCGGGGCGGAGGGCAGATGCCGGACCTCACGCACGATATCCTCGGGCGAGAGGGCGGTTCCGGCGATCATGGAGATATCAGCAACCATAGTCTGCCCCTTATATCGGTCAGGTTTCCCCGTACTTTCGTAAAAAATTCACCAGCGCACGTGCTTTGCATTAGGTACGGGCGCTGGTTGCCACTTTGATTCGACCGCGACCAGACCGTCGGGGACGCCATGTCAGCGTAGCAAAATGAGTTGTGTAACTCCCTGAATCTTCGCCGCCGCTCTCCACCCCCCTGGACGAGGGTGCGGCGAACGACGAAAATTCAGCGCGCAATCACTGCCTATAGGGGGGGGGCGGTGACGCGCGGATTACACGCGGACGACCTTACACGCCGCCGCCTCCGCCGACTATCCGGGCATCCCCGCAATCTCGTCTCCGGAATCACGTTGAGCATATTCCCCGACCTGTCAGGGAATGCCCTTGAGTGAACTCTTCACGCGCCGATATCCCCGGAGCCCCCGCCACCATGACCCGTGTACTCTATGCTGAAGACGATCCCCAGATTGCCGAGATTGTCGGGATCTATTTCGGCCAGCACCCCGGCACGGAACTGACCGTCGTCAGCACCGGCCGGCGCTGCCTGGAGGCGATGGCCCAAGGCGGATTCGATCTCCTGCTCGTCGACCTCATGATGCCCGACCTCGACGGGCTCCAGGTCCTCGGCGAACTCTCCGCGCGCGGCGATCCCACGCCCGTCATCATGGTCAGCGGCCACGGCCACGCCGAGCTCGCCGTCCGCGCCCTCCGCGCCGGTGCCGTCGACTGCATCGACAAGAGCTCGCCCGACTTCCGCCGCATCCCCGAAATCGCGCTGCAGACCATCAACCGCCTGCGCCGCCGCTCCAAGATCGCGCGCCCCGCCGGCCCGCCCCTCGGCACCCGCGTCCTCTACCTCGATCCCGACCCGCGCGACCGCGAACAGGTCACGCGCTTTATCACGAGCAGCGCCCCGCGCCTCCGGGTCACCTCCGAGGCCCCCGCCGCCCTCGAACGCTTCCTCCGCCACGAGACCACCTACGACGCCGTCGTGCTCGGCCCCAACTTCGAGCGCACCCCCCTCCTCGACGCCCTCCGCCAGATCCGCTCCTACCACGAGGAGGAGATCCCCGTCGTCGTCCTCGCGCCGCCGCAGACCGGCGAGACCGCCATCGCCGCCCTCAAGCTCGGCGCCCGCGACTACATTCTGCAGGGCCCCGGCTGCCTCTCCGAACTCGTCTTCTCGCTCAACAACGCCCTCAAGACCGCCGCCACCGAGCACCTCGCCCTCCAGCTCACCGACGAACTCGCCGCCCTCAACCGCTCCCTCGCCGACCAGGTCGCCACCCGCACCCGCGAACTCGAGGCCGAGATCGCCGTCCGCCGCGAGGCCGAGCGCCGCGCCGCCGAACAGGCCGCCCGCTCCCAGGCCCTCTCCACCCGCCTCCTCCGCGTGCAGGAGGACGAACGCCACGCCCTCGCCCACGAGCTCCACGACCAGGTCGGCCAGCTCCTCACCGGCCTCCGCTTCCAGCTCGAGGCCGCCCGCGCCGCCCCCGGCGGCCCCGCCCTCGGCGAAGCCCTCGCCGTCACCGACGACCTGCTCGGCACCGTCCGCGCGCTCACCCTCCAGCTCCGCCCGCGCATGCTCGACGACCTCGGCCTCAAGCCCGCCCTCGAGTGGCACGTCGGCAATTTCCGCCGCCAGACCGGCGTCACCGTCGAGCTCGATCTCACCCTCCCCGAGGCCCGCCTGCCCCGCGACCTCGAGATCACCGTCTACCGCGTCGTGCAGGAGGCCCTCACCAACGTCGCGCGCCACTCCGGCGCCACCACCGCCAACGTCACCGTCACCGCCGGCGACGCCACCCTGCACGTCGAGATCTCCGACCGCGGCAAGGGCTTCGACGCCGCCGCCGCGCTCGCCCGCCGCGACTCCCTCGGCCTCGCCGGCCTCGCGGAACGCGTCCAGCTCGCCGGCGGCCGCTTCGAACTCGTCTCCCGCCCCGGCCACGGCACGCGCGTACACGGAGAGTTCGACCTTTCGCCCGCCTTTGTCCCAGAATCCGCCCTCGCCCCATGACCACCGCCATCATCGCCGATGACCACGAGATTGTCCGCCGCGGCCTCCGCGGCATCCTCGAAGCCGAGGGCTCGTGCACCGTCGTGGCCGAGGCCTCCGACGGCCTCGCCGCCGCCCAACTCGTCGAGAAGCACAAGCCCACCGTCCTCATTCTCGACCTCAACCTCCCCCGCCTCCACGGCATCGAGGTCCTCCGCCAGGTCCGCGAGACGAGCCCCGCCACCCGGGTGATGATCCTCTCGATGCACAACGACGAGCCCTACGTGATCGAGACCCTCCGCAACGGCGCGATGGCCTACATCCTCAAGGGCTCCGAGTCGCAGGAGATCGTGCACGCCCTGAAGGAAGTCCTCGCCGGCCGCCGCTTCCTCAGCGCGACCCTCTCCGAATGGGCCATCAACGCCCTCGTCGCGAAACCCGCCGACTCCGACCCCCTCGCCTCGCTCACGCACCGCGAGCGCACCGTGCTGCAGCTCGCCGCCGAAGGCCACAGCAACCCCGAGATCGCGGAAAAACTCTTCATCAGCCCCCGCACCGCGGAGACGCACCGCACGAACCTCCTCCGCAAACTCGGCCTCCAGACCCAGACCGACCTCGTCCGCTTCGCCATCCGCAAAGGCCTGATCTCGGCGTAGGGATGGAAGATGTTGGGCAAAACTATGCACGCAGCGTCCCTCCTGATCGCGGCTTTGTCCGCACTTCTTGGTGGCTGTGTCCTCGTCGCCGCTGCATCCGCCGGCAACGACGAGATCGCAACCTATCGAAAGGTCGGCGACCGCTACTTGATCGAAGTGACCGGCACCCGCGTTGGAGTGTCTCATGATCTTTCGAAGCATGAATCCTACACAGATAGCTGCCAGTTCGACGTGCCGCGCATCGAAGGAAAAATTGATGGGCAGGAGATCCGCCCGAAGAAGGGATTCTTGCCTTACGTCGGATCAATCAAGATTCGCGGGAAAGAAATGATCGTCGATCTGCAAGCCGACAACTACGTCTACCACAAGCGGGAGCGAGTCGGTTGGAATGGCCGCTACACCATCGTTGAGAAAGAAACCCACAGGGGGCCGGAAAAAGGGGTCAAACTTTGCACTTTGCACTCACGAGAACGAACCTCCGTCCACTGGACGGCTGCAAGGTGAAGTTTGACCCCTGCTGATCCGCCGGCGCTGCCAGGCCCGCGTGGCGTCAGCCCCGCACCGCCGCGTCGCGGCCGTCGCCTTTCCGATTGCCGCGACCGCGGCTCGGCCCGAACCTGCGTTGACCGCCTTTTCCCGCCATGTCCCTGCCCTACACGCGCCGCCAGTTCCTCGCCACCACCGCGCTGCTGCCCGCCGCGCTCGTCGCCGCCAGCGACCCGGCGGACCGCCCGCCGCCCGCCTGCCCGCTCGGGAACGACTGGACCTTCACCCCGGCGTTCAGCGACGAGTTTGACGGCCCCGGACTCGACGACACCAAGTGGTGGGACTTCAACCCGGCCTGGCACGGGCGCAAACCCTCCCATTTTTCCCGCGCCAACGTGCGCGTCGCCGATGGCTCCCTGCAACTGACGGCGCGCGTGCCGGACCCCGCGACCGTCTCGGTGGAGGATCGCGTGCGCGGCTACGGCCAGTTCACCACGGCCATCGTGAAGAGCAAGTCACGGCTCCGCTACGGCTACTTCGAGGCCCGCTGCCGCTCGATGCGGGCCAACGTCTGCAACGCCTTCTGGCTCTACGATCCGCTGGACGCGCCGGTAAAATATCGCGAAGGCGAAGGCTCCGAGGAGATCGACATCTTCGAGGTCTTTGGCAATCCGCCCCGGGCCGAAGACCAGCGCATGTGCTTCGCCACGGTGCACCGCTACCTCACCCCCTACGTCGAGTCGCTGGTGAATGCCAAGAAGACCCCCCTGCCGCAGCGCTCCGCGAAAGTGAAGATGCCCTTCGACTTCTGGGCCGACTTTCACGTTTACGGCCTGCGGTGGACGCCGCAGGACCTGACCTGGTATGTCGACGGCCGGGAGATCTTCACCCGGCCCAACGACCTCTTTCACCGCCCGCTGCACGTGGTGTTCGATGCGGAAATCATGCAGGACTGGACCGGCCTGCCGAACGTCGCCGATCTGCCGGCGACGTTCGCCATCGACTACGTGCGCATCTGGCAGCAGCCGGGCTGAGCCGCCGGCCCCCTTCGACGCCACCACTGAATCGGCGGCGGCCAAACCCGGATCTCTTCTGCCCCCGCGCGTTACGGTCCCCGCAGCGTCCGGCCCTGCTCGCGCGCAAACGCCGCGATCTCCGGAAACGGTTCCGCCGTCCCGCGCATCTTCCAGGTCATCGCCTCCTACTGCCAGGCCAGCAACCACTGGCGCTCCCGCTGCTCCGCCGTCAGTTGCACCGAGTCCCGGTGGTTCGGCGCATAGGAGTACATCACCCAGCGCGGAAAATCGCGGCTGCTCCGGTTCGCCGACACCAGTTTCGTGCCGGAGAAACCGAGCAGATTATAGACCCAGTAGTTGTGCGTCCGGCCATCCGCCCCCGGATCGCCATACACAAACAACCCGTGGACAAACTCCGGCCGCCCGTCCCCGTCGAGGTCCACCACGTCGGTTGGGGCCGCATCGAACGAAAACACCGTCCGCGCGACGTATCCATCCGGCGACGACAACAGAAAGGTGACATAGGTGTACTGCCCCGCGAGCCCGTTGCCCCCCGAGTGCGTCACCACGATATAGTCGGGGAAGAAATCCCCGTTGAGATCGGCCTCGGCCGCCTCGGCGTCGCACACCGCGCTGCCCTCGACCGCCGTGGAAAAACGCGGCTCGCTTCCGACGGTGAGCAGGTTCGGTCGCGCCGGACCCTCCGTCCAGTCGATGTGCAGGGCCGGTGAGGACGACCCCGGATGACAGAAATCAAAATCGATTCGCGTCGTCGCGGCATCATGATGCCGCTCCAGCCGGAGCACCTTCACCGGAAAACGTTTCGGCGGCCTCGCGGGATCGAACGGGCTGTACCGGCCCCATTCCGCCCGCGTCCCGGGTGCGGCGACCAACGCCGCCAGCAGCACGAGCCAGCCGGGCCGCCGCCACGATGTTTTCCTCCCATTGCAAATCATGACGGCACCATTCTGGCGCGCCGCCGGCCCGGGGACAAGCACCGGACCGGCGATGACACAGGAAATTAAGGGCCGAGCCGAGCGGACGGGGTCACTGGACGACTGCCACGTGCAAAATTTGCCCCCGGCTGCTCCGCGTGGGGCGTCCCCCGAGTCCGCTCACTTGATTTCCCCGAGCACCTTTCGCAGCCAGGCTTCGGCTTTGCCCCCGGGCGGTACCATCGCCACGCTTTCCTTCGCGTAGTGCAGGCCGCCGAGGAAGAGCCGGGAGCCCATGGCGGCGTCGATGCGCTTGGGATGATCTTTGGTTTCAAGGCCCGGCCCCGTGCACAGCGCCAGGAAGTTCCCGGCGGAGTCCCTGAACAGGTAACCCTTGGTTCCGCCGTCCAAATACAGACCGGACCACACCAACGTCGCATCGGGGAGCAGTCCCGCTTCGGCCCACGACTCGGGCAATGCCTGGCCCTTCTTCCATTTGTGGCGCTCGCCCCCGTGCTCCTCGAACTCGGCCTTTGCGCGCGCGTCCGCCTTGAATTGAGACTGGGCCGGAACCGCACCGAATCGAGGCTGGTCCGAAGCCGCACCGGCCATGGCGGTCGACAGACAGCAGAAGGTCAGGAAGGCGAGGGAGCTAATTTTCATGCAAGGATGAGACAGCGTCCGACGGATTCTCTTAGCCGAAACCATTCCTTTCAACCCCGGATGGATACGGATGAAACCCCATCGGACCAGATCAGGCGGGGGCGCGGCACCCTACAGTGAAGAGGTATCCTCCTTACAGGTTGTTACCGTGCGCTCCCTCAAATCCGTGTTTATCCGTGTCCATCCGTGGTTACTTGCTGCCTGAGTCCGGCCAAGCCGGACCCATTCCTTTCAACCCCGCATGACCCCGGATCGCTACGGATTTGAACGCGAACCGATCGCGTACCAGCGGCCAAATCGCCGTCACCTCTCGGTGCCCGCCCGCGTTTCCTGACGTCGCCGGTTTCTTCCGCCCGACCCGTGTTCATCCGTGTCCCTCCGTGGTTCGCTCGGTGGGGAAGGGCCGCGGGACGGGTCAGGCTTGGGGTTTGGGGTCGATCCCGCCGGCGCATTGGGCAACCACAAGCCCCAAAGCCTGACCCGTTCGCCGGCCCCCCCCGCGCTGATGGGGGTCGCGATTTCGAACCGGCCGTTTCCCCTCCACCTCACCTTGTCATAGGAGCAAAGACGGCTCGCCCGCGCGCCGCGCGCGGCTCACCTTCGGCGTTCGACAAAGGGCAAAATTCTACCCCCCCATGAAAAGACTATTGTTTGTCTCCGGGCTTCTTCTCTGCACTTCAGCCCTTGGCCAGCTTTCGCAAGCAGCCGCCTCCGCCGCGACCCAACAGATCAACGCCATAATGAAGGACTACACCGACACGCTCGTCACCCCGGCCAGTGGCTCAGACGGGGTCGTCGTCGTATCGCTGAAGGTGTTGCAATCTGAAAAAGTGGCCAAGCTCTGGACGTTTATCGCGGCAACTGCCGTCGGGAAGTACTTTAACGACCATCCCAAGTTTTCGGTGAAGGAAGTCTGGTTTTCCGACGCGGCAGATCTGAAAGCGCGGCCGGCACGTTACGCAGTTCTACAGCTCGAACTGGCCAAGCGAGTGCAAGCCCAGGTCTACGCCGGGACCATGACTCTAGAGGAAGGTCAGACCAAAGTTTGGAGTTCGCTGGTGCGCAAAACCAAGGACGTCAGCAAGTGATCCGGGGTCGGAAAAGGGCCCAATGAGCCCGCTTAATTCGTTTGATCATGACCCTTGGTCCGGCGCCGCGCTTCATGCCGTTTCGTCGTCGAACAGGCCTTCGCGGGCTCCACAGGCGGTGCACTGGACGGCGAGCGCAAACCAACTGGTGTCGTCCGGCGATTCGCTGTCTCCGGGGATTTCGAATCCCACTGCGAGCCGAAAGCGCTCGGCTCCACACGAAAAGCAGCGGTGCGCGGGAGCCGGATGCCAGGGATGGTCCTTTTCACTGCCGGTAAACGCACTCGCCGGATGGTGCCGGGGGTCGTAGACAAAAAACGGGGCGCCACCATCGCGAAACGCCGTCACCGCGCAAAGCGCCGGAAACGGCGCGCCCGACGGCAGGTGCAGACC
Organism: Verrucomicrobiota bacterium; assembly: GCA_026398065.1. GTDB lineage: Bacteria > Verrucomicrobiota > Verrucomicrobiia > Opitutales > Opitutaceae > GAS368. The sequence goes on from JAPLTR010000063.1 coordinate 9,957, forward strand.
GAGCGAGGTCACGTCGGCATCGTGCACCTCGAAGATCGCGTAGTCGGGCTCGCCGTGCCCGCACCACGTGCCGTCCAGCAGCAACTCATGTGGCCCCGGCGCCACCGGTTCCTTCGCATGGTTCTTAAGATAGGAAGGGGGTTCTTTCATGAAAACCAACGAGCGACTGATGGGGCCTTTTCATTTCCGGTCCACCGGATTGCCCATCCAGTCGCGGGGCGTGAGATCGGTCGGTTGGGGCGGGATCTCCGTCTTGAGCGTGGCGACCACCGCGCCCAGCGACGGGTCTTCCTTGGGCGCGCACGTGACGCGGCCGATCTTCGCGTCGCGCACCTCCACGCGCACATCCGCGATCGTCCCGCTCAGGTCGACGACCCGGCAGGGACCGCCCCGCCCCACTCCCCCGGTGTCGATCACCTTGCGATACGACGCCCCCAGGGTCGCCCACGCGGTCTCGAAATCGGCGCCCGGCCGCAGGATGTCCAGCACCCGCTTTTTCTCGGCGACAAATTCCGCCCCCGCCTTCTTCCGTTCGAACGCAAAATATCTGGCCGCATGGTATCCAAAAACCAAGGTCATCAGCGCCGTACCCGCGAGCGCCTTGGGGCGACCGGCCCCCGTCGACGAAAGAACGGCCACGAACATGATCGCGCCGAGCAGCGAGAATAGGGCCGAGATAAAGCGCATCTTCTTGCCCCGGATCCTACGGCCAAGGCCCGCGCCGGCGAAGGAAATATCCGGTCATAACCACGCCTGAGGCCTGACAACAGGGTAGGGCTTTGGGTTGACCGGGCGCGAACGCTTCCACCCTCCGGGGCTCCCGCCTCCTCAATGCGCCCCGCCCGGCCCCGCCGGTCCGCGCTGCGCCAGATAGTCGGCGTAGGTCTCGCCCTCCTGCCGCGTTTGGACATAGTCACGGTAGGCCACGAGGTGAAAGCGCGCGTCCTCGATGAGCGCCGGATCCTCCGCCTCGCCGCCACACTCCCTGACCAGGGCCGCAAACTCCCGGAGTTCTTCGAGCATTTCCTCGCACTGCGCCGGCGTCGCCCCATCGGCGCCATACAGCACGCCGTCGGGCAGTTCATGCAGCACGTAGTCAAACCGGGACCGAAGGATCGCGAGCAAGCGCCGCTTCGACCGGACATCTCCCGGATCGACCGCCAGCGCCCGCCTCAGCAGACCGGGCGCCGACCTCGATCCTTCCGGGAGTTGCACCCTGCATTCCGGAGAATGGTAGAGCAGCTGGTCAAAACCGGCGAGCCACCGCGCGCAATCGCCGCGCCAATGGCGTAGACCGGCGAGCAGCGCCGGAAACAGCACCTCGCGAAACAGCGGCATCCGCACCGGCAGGTCCGCCCCTTCGTCAACGACTCGCTGCGCCAGATCCCAGGCCCACCGTTCGCGGGCGGCGACCGGTTCCCGCTGAAACTCGTCGACGAACTCCCGGAGTGCCGCGGTCAGCTCCGCGCGCACCCGGACCTTTTCCGCCGCGCCATAGGCACGCCACCGAGTTGAACAGTTCGCACTGAGCATCGTCCCACGCTGGCGGGCACGTCTCCTCAAGGCGAGTTTGCGATCGCTCCGCGCGCAGCCTGACCGCCGCAGGCCACAGAAAAACCGCCTTT
>JAPLTR010000212.1 GCA_026398065.1 Verrucomicrobiota bacterium
GCGCTCGCCGCTGTGGGGTTGGGTGGGAGGGAGGGCGGTCCACTCGCTCACGCTCGCGGCTACGGGAGGGGCGCAGCGGACGGGGCGTCCGCGTTCCCGGGGTGAATCCGACCAAATCCGAGTAAATCCGACCAAATCCAAGTGAATCGCACCAAATCCACCCTCTTCCTCCTTCGATCAGACGCGGGCGGACCGCACCGTGACCGGTGCGGCTACCAGGGCTGGGGGTTCTGCGGGCTCGGACGTGGGCTACGGGTGGGGTGTCGGCTCGCTCACGCTCGCGGCTACGAAGGCGGGTGGGGCGGACGGGCCGTCCGCGCTCCCAGAGGTAAATCCGACCAAATCCAAGTAAATCGCACCAAATCCAACCTCTTCCCCCTCCGATCAGACGAGGCCGGACCGCACCGTAACCGGTGCGGCTACCCGGGCATGGGGGTTTGCGGTGGCGGTGGTGGGCTTCGGGCGGGGTGTCGGCTCGCTGGCGCTCGCGGCTACCAAGGCGGGTGGGGCGGACGGGCCGTCCGCGCCCCCGGAGGTGAATCCGACCAAATCCAAGTAGATCCGACCAAATCGCACTTACGTCGCGTAGGTCTTGGCGAGGGTGGCCGCGGTCTTTTTGATGCTGGCGCGGAATTCGGGGGGGGCGAGGACTTCGGCGGTCGCGCCCCAGCTCAGGACCCACTGCTCGACTTCGTTGAGGGCGCCGAGGCGGAGGCGGAGTTCCAGCGCGCCGCCGGGGAGGTCGCGCATCTCCTGGCTCTCGTGCCACTCGCGTTCCCGGACGCGTTCGGCGACGGCGGCGGCGAAGCGGATCACGACCAGGTGGTCGCCGGTGCCGCCGAGGACGCCGAGGGCGTTGGCAAAGAACTTCTCCGGGGAGAACTCGGGGGGGCGGGTGAAGGCGGTCTTGGTGATCTCGACGTCGGCGATGCGCGGGAGGGCGAAGGTGCGGAGGGCTTCGCGCTCGAGGTCGTAGCCGATGAGGTACCAGAGGTTTTCGCGGTTGGCCAGGTGGTAGGGGCGGACGCGGCGGGCGGACCGCTTGGCGTCGCCGGGCTTGCGGTAGGCGAAGGCGACCTCCTCCGAGCGGAGGACGGCGCTGCTGAGGGAGTTGAAGACGGCGAGGTCGGTCTTGCCGATGCCGATGTTTTTGAAGGAGTCGGCGCGGAGCTCGTCGGTGGGGGAGAAGGAGATCTTGTCGCGGAGGCCGCCGGCGAGTTTCTCGAAGGCGATCTCGAGCTGGCGGTGAAAGGGCGTGCCGCGGTACTGCTGGAGGGCGCGCTGGGCGACGAGGAGGGCGAGGAGCTCGCCTTCGGTAACGTTGACGGTGGGGAAGGAGGTGACGGGGTGGGTGTAGCGGTAGGCCTGGATCTGGGCGTCGAACTCGATGTGGAGGTCGAGGCGGTCGCGCATGAAGGCGATGTCGCGGACGACGGTCTTGCGGGAGACCTCGAGGACCCGCATGAGCTTGGTGCAGTTGGTGAGGGTGTTGCGGCGAAGCTCGTCGTGGATGCGCATCATGCGCTCCAGGGGCGGGCGGGAGAGCTGGAGGCGGTCGGACGAGGACATGGCGAAAGTAGTTTCAGATTTTTCGGGGGTGGGCCAGTCAATGTCCCACCCTATGACGTAAGGTGGGCGCATGATCTCAACCTACTCGTCCTCCCGTCCCGCCTCGGTCTCCTCCTCGCGCCGCGCCAAAAAGTGCCTGGTGCCCCTCTCGCTGGCCTGGTCCCACAACGGCATCCCCTATCGCGTCACGGTCTGGCCGGACGTGCGCTTCGAGCGGCTCTTCGGCGACGACTGGGTGGTGGTCTCGCCCTCCGAGGAGACGCTGGGCTCGGCGGCGCAGACCTGCGGGGTGCAGGCCTGGGCGGCGTACCTGGAGTTTGTGCCGACGGAGGTGCGGGAGTTTCTGAACGGGTTTTCGTTTGCCCGGATGGAGGCGCTGCAGGTCGTCGCGCGCTGCCCGGGGCTGCTGCCGGAGCTGATCGAGACGCCGGCGCTGACGGCGTACCTGGCGGCGCATGTGTCCCTGCGCGGGACGGACGGCCCGGCGTGGGCGGAGATCAACGCGATCCACGAGCGGAGCGGGATCTTTGGCGTGCTGGAGTGGCTGGGGCTGCCGGCGTCGCGGCAGACGCTGTCGATCCTGCAGGCGATGGAGGCGCCCGATGTGGCGAAGCGTTTTCTGGAGCCGCTGCGCACGATGCTGTGGGAGCCGCGCGCGATCTTTGCCCTGCAGCGCATGCCGGCGATCTCGGAGCGGCTGCTGTCGCGGTACTGCCATGCGCTGGCGGCGTGAGCGTGGGGACGACGACGGAGGGGAGTGGCCCACGGAATACACGGAAGACACGGAAAACGGACGAAGTGGGGGAGGACGTGGAAAGTCGGAGGCGACGGAAGGGGAACCACGAAAAACACGAAAGACACGAAAGGGACGGAGGGCGGTCGCAGGGTCGGGCGGCGGATGACAGGAATAGTGGGCGGGGCGCGGCACAGTTTTATTGTCCGGTTCGGGGTTTGGTGACTGCTATAGCGACACACCCCATGATCGAGGATTCCGAACTGCTCCGCCGCTATGCGCAGGACCGCTCCGAGGCGGCGTTTTCCGAACTCGTGCGGCGGCGGGTGAACCTCGTGTACTCGGTCGCGCTGCGGCAGTGCGGGGGCGACGCGCATTTCGCGGAGGACGTGACGCAAAAGGTGTTCGCGGACCTGGCGCGCAAGGCGGCGTCGCTGGCGGGGCGGCCGGTGCTGAGCGGATGGCTTTATCGCAGCGCGCAGTTTGCGGCTTCGGATATGGTGCGGACGGAGCGGCGGCGTCGGGCGCGCGAACAGGAGACCCTCATCATGAACGAAACGGTGGCGAACTTCGGGGAAGGGGCGGCGGACTGGGAAAAATTCCGGCCGGTGTTGGACGAGGCGATGGGGGAGCTGAACGACGAGGACCGCGATGCGGTGGCGCTGCGGTATTTCGAGGAGCGGCCCTTCGCGGAGGTCGGGCGGGCGCTGAGCCTGACCGAGGACACGGCGCGGAAGCGCGTAGAGCGGGCGCTCGACAAGCTGCATGCCGCGCTCTCGCGGCGCGGGGTGACCTCGACGACGGCGGCGCTGGGGCTGGCGCTGGCGAACCAGGCGGCGGTGGCGGCGCCGGCGGGGCTGGCGGCGTCGGTGACGGGGGCGGCGCTCGCGGCCTCGGGCGCGGGGGCGGCGGGCTGGGCAATTTTTGGAATGACGGTCGCGGGCAAGGCGGCGTGGGGCGCGGTGGCGGCGTCGGCGGTGCTGGCGACGGGCGCGGCCGTGTACGAGACGAAGCGGGCGACGGAGGCCGAGGCGGCGCTGGCGGGAGTGGTGGAGCAGAAGGCGTCGTTGCAGGCCAAACTGCGGGTGACGGAGCGGCGGTTGCAGACCGAGGCGAAGCGGGCGCAGGCGGCGGAGGAGGACAACGCGCTGCTGCTGACGGCGGTGCAGACGCAGGTGCGCGCGATGGCGGCTGCGGGCGGCGGGGCCGGTGCGACCGGGCGGGGCGCGATGCCGGCCGCGGTGGAGAAAAATGCCGCGGCGACGGCGAAGGCCGGGCCGATCACGCAGGAGTCGATGGAGGCGCGGTATCGGGCTGCGCAACAACTGGCGCGGAGCGGCGACCAGGTGACGGCCCTCGCGGAGTTTCTCTGGTGCTACGATGTGGGCATGGTGCAGGTGCCGAGCTATGTCGGCGTGCGGAGCAGTTTCCTGCTGTCGGAGATCGGCCGACTGGCGAAGACCTACCCGCCAGCGCTCGCCGCGCTGCAGGAGAGGCGCGATCAGGCCGAGGGCAAAATGATGGCGGACGCGACGGCCGTGCGCGCGGCGGCGGATTTCGCGGCGCTCAATGCGACGCTGGGGGAGGAGCAGCGGACGCTCGCAGTCTTCGACCAGCTGGCCCCGGGCGACGCGCGCCGGCGCGGGCTGATGGTGCGGTTGTACGACCAGCTGGTCGTGGCGCAGCGCTACCGGGAGGCGGCGGACGGGCGCACGTACGCGCAGATGTATTCACAGTTTGATTACGCACGGCAGGAGCGGCCCCTGCCGCCCACCATCCGCGATCCGGAGGGGTTGCGCCGGAGCAACCGGGAGTACGCCATCCGGTCGACGGCCCGCGACATCGAGGTGCTGGCGGGGTCCGGTGACCTGGCCAACGCCCGGACGCTGGTGGAGCAGGTGCTCGCCTGGGACCGCTCGGCGACGACCACCACGCAACTGCGGACGCATCTGGAGCGGGCCGGGCACCCCGAGCTGCTGGCGGGGCGATAGCGATCGGATGGCGCGCGAACCATCACCCACCTCACTCCACCTCCACCACGGCAGCCCATGAAAATCCGGACAATAATACAGGCGGTCCTGGCGGCGCTGGGGGTGGCGTGCGGTCTTTCCGGGGATGTCTCGGCCGCGATCTCGCGGGCGGTGGCGGACCCCTGCACGCACCTCGTGTTCGTGATCGACACGTCGGGGGCGATGCGGGACGCGAAGTCGGGGCGGCTCTCGCCGGCGATTTTTCAGACGATCACCGGCATGCTGGAAACGCATCCGGAGGTGCGGGCGTTGCAGCTCTTCGATGCGGACGGGCGGCGCATGCTGGGGACGCGCGACGACTGGGTGGCGTGCGGGTTTGACGCGATCCTGTGGACCGAGCGGGTGCTCAGCCGATATGGCCCGAGCACGGAGGCGAACCCGGTGCCGGGCATCGTGCAGGCGCTGCGGCAGCTGCCCGCGCCGGCGGGGCCCGGCGCGAAGGTGCAGGTGTGCGTGATCGGGGAGGGGATGGTGTCCGCGCCGGAGTCGGCGCTGTGCCGCCTCGACGATCTCAACCCGGCCGATGCGAACGGGCGCC
>JAPLTR010000235.1 GCA_026398065.1 Verrucomicrobiota bacterium
TACACCGCGGGACCGAGCGCCGCCACCAGCAGCAGCCCCGCGGCCACGCCGCCCGCCAGTTTCATCGTGCTCATAAGTCCCAGCGCCTCCGCGAGCGTCGTCCCGGCAGCGGACGCCCCACCCGCGACCGCCTGCCCCGCCACCGCGCTTACCATGCCGGCCGGCACCGACGTGCCCGCATGCGATTCCAGCACGACGCCCAGCGCCGCCGCCGTCGAGGTCACGCCGCGACGCGCCAGCAGCCCGCGCAGTTTCTCCAGCGCACGTTCCACGCGCATCCGCGCGGCGTCCTCGGTCACCCCTAGCGCCGCGCCGATCTCGGCGAAGGCCCGGTTCGCAAAGAAGCGCTGCAACACCGCTTCGCGGTCCCGCTCCCCGAGCGCCTGCACCGCCTCGTCGATCACCGGCCGCAGCCGGTCCCACTCGGCCGCCGGATCGCGCTCCGCGCTCATTGCGCCGGCCTCCTGCTCGTGCTTCCAGCGGCGCACCTCGGCGCGCCGCAGCTTGGCCGCGGCGAAACGCGTGCTCGTGTGCAACCAACTCGCGAGCACGGGCCGGTCCGCGAGCGAACCCGCCTTGCGCGCGAGGTCGGAAAACACCGCCTGTGCGACCTCCTGCGCCCGGTGCGCGTCGCCGCCCACCTGCCGCAACGCGGCGCCATAGACGAGCCCGAGCTGCCGTCGCACGAGTTCGGCGAAAGCCACCTCGTCCCCGGTCTCGGCGTAGCGTCGTAAGAGTGCTCCATCGGGCTCCATGAGTTCACCCGCATACACCCGCCCGGGATCAAACCGAACAAAGAAATTTCGGCCCGCTCCCCACCTTGCGGGACGCCAGCCTCACCCCACCCTCACTGCTTCCCCTTAAAATACGCGATCACCCCGTCGACCGTCCTGGGTGAGACCACCTGCTTCCACCCGTCGGCCTCGCGGCGAAAGGTGATGTCGTCCTGCCGCACTTCGCCATTCTTGTACTGCACCTGCACCCGGTGAATTTCGGTGTCGGCGTCGGGCTGGGTCTTGGTGAGCAATTGCACCCCCGCGATCGGTTTCGGACTGCCGGACATGACAAACGCAATCATCTGCTCCGGCGTGCCGTACTCCTGCCTGATATTTTCCGGCAGGGTCGCAATGAACCCTTCCAGTTTTGCGCGCTCCGCCGGCGCAAACTCCAGTACGGTCGCGGCCCCTTTGACGTCGCCGCGTTGCAGCGCCCACAGCATCGTCTGCGCCGCCGCGCTCGGCGTCGCGCGGCCGACATCGGTCATCGCCTCGATCGGCAGCATGCCGGGCGCCAGCGCCCCATTTTCCGCCGCTGCCCTCCCTCCCCCCGCCCCGCCGGCCGCATGCCCCGCCCACGCCCTGGCCTCGACCGCCTTCAAATAGGCCGCTTTCTCGGCCCGCAGTTTCACCAGCTCGGCGTGCTCTGCCGCGGCGACGCCTTCTTCCTGCGTCCGCGTGGCCACTTGACGCCGGCTCTCCTCGCGCAAGCGGGTCGTCGCGGTCGCCTCCGACTGCAACACCGTCACCTGGGTGCGCAGTTCCTCGTTCGCCTGCTGCTGCCGCAGCGTCACCGCGGTCGCCGCCACGAGGACCAGTCCCGTCACCCCCACCATGATTTTAGTTGTGCTCATAAGACATAGGAGCTTCACGGCCAGTCCGCCAGCCACCACCGGCGCTCCGGCCAGCGCGCCGCGCCGCCGCCAGCGCCGCGCCGGTCGACGTGACGCCGCGTTTTGCCAGCACGTCGCGCAGCCGCTCCAGCGCCCGATCAACGCGCATCCGTGCGGCATCTTCCGTCACACGCAGCGCCGCCCCGATGTCCGCATAGGCGCGGCCTTCCCAACAGCGCCACAACACCGCCTCGCGGTCCCGGTCACTCAGTTCATCGAGCGCGGCGTCAATCACCGGGCGCAGACGTTCCCAGTCCGCCGCCACCTCGGGTCCGTTCGCGAGTTCGCTCATAAGATGGGCCTCCTGTTCACGCGCCTGCCGGCGTTGCTCGGTGCGCACCGCCTTGGCCGCCACGCGGCGCGTGGTCGTGTAGAGCCAGCCCGTCAGGGTCGGGTGCTGCACGAGCGCTGCGGCGTCCCGCGCCAGCGCAGTGAAAACACCCTGTGCGACGTCCTCCGCGAGATGCCTGTCGCCACCGGTGCGCCGCAGCGCCGCGAAATACACCAGCGTGAGATGCCGCCGCACGAGTTCCGCAAACGCCGCCTCGGAGCGGTCGTCGACATGGCGGCGGAGGAGTTCGGCGTCGTCGTTCATGGGCTTGCCTCCACCAATACCCGCGTTCGCCAAAACCGAACAGAATTTTTACCGCAACCCGGTTCGGGGCGTGAGCGGTTTGTATAACAACGCGAGCGGTTTCGTCGCTTTACCCTTCGCCCGGGCGGCCCTTTCAAGAAACCCGCGTCGAACGACCCCGCCCCTCGCCGCCACCACGCCCGCCTGTCCGCACCCCTGTCTGCCCCCTTTCCCACCATGAAAACCCCTGCCCCTACCACCACGTTGCACGCGACGACGTGCGCCCTGCTCCTGAGCCTCGGCGCCGTCGCGACCGCCCAGACCGCCCCGTCCGCGGCCAAGGAAGAAGCGGTCGCGCTCCCCCAGTTCACCGTGAAGGAGAACCCCACCAATCCCTACCAGGCGCAACAGGCCCTCTCCGCCTCGCGCGTCGCGATGGACATCCAGGATATCCCACAGACAATTTCGGTGGTCCCGCGCGGCCTCATCGAGGATTCGATGGCGAGCCGCATGCTCGACGCCGCGAAGTACGTCACGCCCATCGTCGAGAACACGCTGCCGTACGGCGGTGATCGCTACACGATCCGCGGCTTTCAGGTGTCCGCGGAGTTCATCGACGGCACCATGATCTCGGGAGCCGACGGCTACAGCATGTCGCAGGCGGTGAGCAACATCGAGCGCCTTGAGGTGATCAAGGGCCCGAACGCCATCCTCGTCCCCGGCGGCAGCCCCGGCGGCGTGATGAACCCCATCACCAAATCCCCTTTCAACAAGGACGCCGCCACGGTCACGCTCGGCATCTCGCAGTACCAGGGCAACAGCTTCGGGCTGGACCTAAACCGGGTGCTCTCGAAGGACGGCAAGATGGCCGCCCGCCTCGTGTACTCCCTCTGGCGCACCGACTACTATATCAAGGGCCAGTACCGCAACGGCTACGAGCTCGCGCCGTCGTTCTCCTACCAGATTTCCCCCGAGCACAAGCTCACGCTGAAGGCCGACTTCGTGCAGAACCGCGAGACCAACCTAGGCGGCCTTCCGCTCGATCCGAGCATCGGCTTCAACCAGTACGCCCAAATCGCACGCGGCCTGCCCCGCGACTACCAGTTCGGCAACGACACCGACACCCGCCACCGCTCCACCGAGCGCGCCAGCGCCGAGTTGCTGTCCACGCTCGGCAGCCATGTCACCTCGCGCCTCTACGTGATGGCCGACCACGTGCGCCGCTACGATATCGGTGGCACTTCCGCCGGTCTCACCAATGCCGGCGGCGGCAGCCGCAATCCCTTCACCGGCCTCTACGAGCCCGGCATCAACTGGAACACCGCCGCGTACAACGCCGCGCCCGGCGTGACCCTCGTCGGCACGCCCGCCCCGGTCACGGATCCCTCGACGTGGATCTACACGCGCAACAACGGCAAAAACGACATCGAGTACACCGAGGCCCACGTGAAGAACGACTACGCCGCCGCCTTCGAGACGTCGCTCTTCAAATCCACCACCATCGGCGGCTTCACCGCCAACACCTCGAAGGTCCACTGGCGTTCCCCCGCCGCATTCAACCGCGGCTCCGTCCCCGCCAACAATCTCGGCTCGATCACCTTCCCGCCGTATGTCTTCCCGCCGATTTTGCCCGGCCTCACCACCACGCCCGGCCTCGGCCTCGACCGCACCGGCCGCCAGAACGACCTCCAGTTCTTCGCCTATGAGACGCTCGGGGTGTGGAACAACCGGATCCAGTTCTCCGGCGGCGCCTCGCGCTTCTACGGCACGTTGAGCCGCACCGACAACACCGGGACGGCCATCAATCCGTCTTTCCCGAACTCCCCTGCCTTCAATCTCACGAGCAACGCCACCTCTTTCGGCGTCGTCGTGAAGCCCATCAAAGAGGTCTCGCTCTTCTACAGCCGCAACACCACCGGTGGCTCGATGCCGGGTTCGCTCAACGCCGGCGTCACCGACCCCAACCAGAAGATCGCCGTCGGCGGCCAGAAGGAATTCGGCGTGAAGACGTCACTGCTCAACGGCCGCCTCACCGCCTCCGTCGCGCACTTCGACATCGCGCAGGCCAACACCTCCGTCACCAACAGCGAATTCTTCCGCCTCCAGTCGCTGGGGCTCTTCGCCGAAGCCGCACTGCTTCCGCAGGCCCTGTTCCTCGACCTCACCTCGAAGGGCTGGGAATACGAAGCGACCTACTCCATCGACCAGAACCTCACGGTCCTCGGCAACTTCACCTCCGTGAAGATCCGTCAGCCGATCACCGAGGTCCGCCTCCGCGGCGTGCCCGACCGCTCCTACGCGCTGTACCTCGACTACAAGTTCACCACGGGCGCCCTCAAGGGCTTCGGCGCCAATATCGGCCTCGACTATAAGGGCGACGTCGCCGGCGAAAACGCCTCCGGTTTCACCACCACGCGCGCCCTCCCCACCGGCCCCGCTTTCGTCCCCGTGCAACCGTCGTTCCTCGTCAAGGGCCGCACGCTCACGAACCTCGGCGTCAGCTGGCGCTCGGGCCAGTGGTCCGCCGCATTCACCGTGCTGAATGCGCTCAACGAGGACTACATCCAGGCGGCCGGCAGCCGCGGCGCGGTCACGGTCGGCACGCCGCGCAACTGGTCGAGCACGCTCACGTATAAATTCTGAGCCGGAAGGCGGTGGGTGTAGGGTCTCCTGCCGCCTGTCCGAGCTCGGGTCAGGGAACGCGGCCCGCTTCGGCGGGCCGCGTTTTTTTGCGCCCGTCGGGCCCGCTTGACTGACCGGCACGCGCCGCCGTTGTCGCCCGCCCCGTCCCGCGCACGCTACGCGGGAACCCCACCCCGACATGCTGCGTTACCTCGCGAACGGTCGCATCCGCTGGAAGAATTCCATGGCGTGCAACACCCGCACGAACTGGGAGTTTTACGCGGTCATCGACGGCCGTTGCGGTCCGGTCTTTCGCGATGGCGAGCGACCCGTCTTTGCCGAGAAGACGCTCTGGGTCTTCGCCCCCGAGTGCTCGCACGCCTGGGCCGACGACGGCCGGCACAAGTTTCACCGCCTCGTCTTTCACTTCGGCACCGCCCCGTATCCGCTCGACGAGATCGTGCGCGAGCGGGGCTGGCTGGCCAAAAAACTCACCGATGCCGACATCGCCCGGCTGCAGCGGATCGCGGCCGAACTCGAACCCCACTTCTGCGAGCCGGGTCTGCTCAGTCCGCTCTGTTTCCAGGGCCGCCTCATGGACCTCGCCGCGCTCGCCCTGGCCGACCGGGCAAAGCTCCAGCCCCCCGCGCTGCCCGACCTAGCCAACTTCAAGGTGCAGCGCGCCCTCGCGTGGTACGCCGAGCACCTCGCCCGCCGGCCCTCGGTGAAGGAGGTGGCCGAGGCGATCCACATTTCGATCAGCCATCTCCGCCGGCTCTTCGCGCAGGTGCGCCACGTGAGCCCGAAGGCCGCCTTCCGCCGGCTGCGCGTCGAGAAGGCCAACGAGCTCATGAGCCGCTCCGACCTCACGCTGGAGGACATCGCCCGCCACTGCGGCTACGCCAACCCGGGGCATCTCTGCCGCGAGTACAAGCTCGTCCACAACTTCACGCCCACTCACTGGCGCAAGCGCCTGGTCGCCGGCTTCGCGAAGCCGCTGCCGCCGGGCGTCGTACCGGTGAGAGAATTCAGCGCTCGGCCCGACGAGCGGACGATGAGCGCCTGACGAGCGGCGCGCTCAGCGCCCTTTAAGAGCCGCGCGGATCACCGGCTCCATCACGTCTGCCTGGCGCACAAAGCCCAGGTCGTTGGGGTGCGAGCCGTCGGTCGCACCCTCGGCATCGGACCCGAGGAGATCGTCGCCGGGGATGTAGGACAAACCCTTGACGCCTTCGGCCCGGAGCTTCTCGAAGCATTCGCGGAGCGCGGCATGGTTGTCGGTGTGAAACTGGTTACGCTTTGGGAGAATCCACGAGTTGCTGTTGCGGCGGTCCTCCACCAGCACGATGGGCGTTTCGGGACGCGCGGCGCGGAGCTGTTTCACGAGGGGAATGCATTTTTCCCGCACCGTCTCCGGGCTCATGTTGGGCAGGCAGTCGATCACGTACACGGCTGCGTCGATCTTCACGAGCAGGTCGCCCACGGCCGCATCCATCCGACCGTTGCCGGAGAAGCCGAGATTCACGACGGAGCGGTCAAAGCGGCGGCCAAGGATCGCCGGATGGGTCATCCCGGGGCGCGAGGCGCTCGCCCCATGGGTGATCGAGGTCCCGTAGAACACGATGGGCTTGTCGGTCCGCGGCGCCAGCGTCTCGAATTTGGCGGTCGGCGCCACGCCGATGGAGAGGTTCTCCACGCCGTTGTAGAGCGGCAGATAGATCGCGTACTCGCGGAGGCCGGGAGCAAGGCCGCCGATGATTTCCTGGCGCACCACTTTCTTGTCGGGGCGCGCGACGCCGGCCCAGCGCCACTTGCCCGCATCGTCCCGGGCGTAGAGATCGAGGCCGCTCGCCCCGATGGGCGTCATGTTGGCGCCGTTGAGCTTCTCCTTGAGGAGCGTGTAGTCGGCCCAGATCGCCGCCGCGTCGGTCTTGAACCGCACCATCATGCCCGCGCTGTCGCGGCTGAGGCCCCAGACGGCGCCGGTCACCTTGCCCTCGGCGACAGCGGGGAACCGGTCGAACCACCGCTTGCGTTCCAGGTCGGTCCACGCCCGGCCCTCGACGCCCCACGTGGTCACGTCGTGCCAGGTGAGCGGCGGTTCGACGGCCTGCTTCGTGGCGGTGGCGGGCACCGGCGGGGCTTTTTTCGCGGCGTTTTCCTGGGCAAAGCCAGACGCGGCGAGGATGAGACCGGTGAAAAGGGCAACACGGCGGAGGGCAATGATCATGGGGCGAAGAGGTGACAGGGCTGACGGACCGGGGGGAAAAACGATTCGCGTCCACCCTCGCCGTCCCGCGCGCCGCGCGCAAGACCGCACTCCGCGCGGCCGTCACTTCGCCGTTTCGTTTCCCGTTCCCGGATGCCGCAGGATGCGGTCGATCACCGTGAGCGCCCGCTCCGGCACGACCAGTTGCCAGCCTCCCATTCCCAGCACCATCGGAAATTGCTCCGTGCTCCCTTTGGCGGTTTGGACGCGCAGCGTCGCCCGCGTGGGACTGGTGCGGTCGTCCCCGAGGATCAGGAAGCTGTCCGTGCCCACCAGGATCCCCGCCGAAAAAAAGATCCCGACCAGCTTCTCCGGCGTGGCGTACTGCGCTCGCGACGAGGCCGGCAGCCGCGCGAGGATCGCCTCTGCCTTGGCCCGCGCCGCGCCCTCCAAGGACAACACGTCAACCATCGTCGCGTCGTCCCCTTTTACGACCGCCCAGATGATCGTTTCAAAGGCCGCGCGGGGCGTGTCGCGCCCGAGATTGCGAAACGCTTCCAGCGGCACGAGGTGGCCGGCCGCCACGGATGCGGGCGCCGGCGAGACCGGTACGGAGGATCCCGCAGCCGCCGTTGGGACCGTCTGCGCCGCCGCCTCGGCCTCCGCGCGCAGACGGCGGTTCTCCTCCCGGACGTCGGAAAGCGCCGCATTGCGTTGCCGCCACCCATCCGCTTCCGCCCGCAGGCGGGCGTTGCGCCATTTCAGGCCCCCGATGCCCAGTGCACCGGCGAGCAGTGCGCTGGCGAGCAGCGTGATTTTGGAGGAAGGCGACATAGAGGTGGCTCGTGGCTTATTGCTGCACGTCCTTGGGCTCGCCAGTCAGAGGGTCGAAGTAGGCAACGATCTTCTGCCACTGCGCCTCGGGATCGTTGGGGGAGCTCTGCCAGCCGGCGGCGGTGCGGAGGTACCTCTTGGTGGTGCGCGTCTCGCGGCCCGCCGAGTCCCAGGCGACGACATAGACCCAGCCTTCCCCCTCGGACTTGGCGCCGAGGGGACCGATCCCGGCCTGGTCCGTGAAGCGAAAGGAGGCAATCTCCGTGGGCTTGGCGCCCGGCCGCCACGGCGCGAATGAGTGCTGGTACGCGGAGAGCACCGCGGGCGTGCCAAAGCGCGCTTTGGCTTCCGGCGACAGGCGCGCGAAGACTTCCGTCATACGTTTTTCCGTGATCCCGCTGAAGGCGTAGGTGGTCGCGAGACCCGCAAGGTTCCCGCTGACGCGGGCCCACTGCTGCGTCTCATAGGTGGCCTCGGGCGTGAGGACCCCGGCGTTGCGCCACTGCGCCGCGGACTTCACTTCCGAGGCGGCGCGGGCGGGCGCCGGGGCGGCGGCGGCCACCGCGCGCACCTCGCGGACGCGGGCGGAGGAGGCAGCGAGGCGCTGGTTCTCGCGCCGGACGTTGACGAGCGCGGCGTGCTCCGCGCTGAGGTGGCTGATTTCGGTTTCGAGGGCGCGGCTGGCGCGCACTTCCACCCAGGCAGTGGTCAGGCCAGCGAGGGCCGTGGCGGTCACAAGAGCAATTTTTAGGTTAGTCATGGTCAAAAATCCGGTCGAGGTCACGGCGGCCGACGCGCCGGGGAGCGCCGCGTCCGCGATGGTTGCGGCGAGGCCCGCCGGCGCAGCCGTCACCGTCTGGCTCGCCAGCACGGTCGCGAACGCGGCGGCGGAGGTAACGCCGCGCCGTGCCAACTGGGTGCGGAGCCGGTCGAGCGCGCGGTCCACGCGCATCCGCGCGGCATTCTCGCTGAGGCCAAGGGCCGCGCCGATCTCGGCAAATCCCCACTGCTTGAAATACCGCAGCAGCACCGCGGTCCGGTCCGCCTCGGCGAGTTCGTCCATCGCCGCATCGATGACGGGCCGGAGTTTCTCCCACTCGGGATCCGGCGCGGAATCGGAGAGAAGCGTTTCCATGAGATGGGCCTCCTGCTCGCGGGCGCGGCGTCGCTGTTCTGTCCGGATGACGTCGGTGGCCGCGTTGCGCGTCGCGGTATAGAGCCACGCGGTCAGCACAGTATGCCGCGATAACCTTGCTGCCTCACGCGCGAGCGTCGCGAACACCTGCTGCGCCACGTCCGCCGCCCGGTGCGCATCGCCCCCGAGCCGGCGCAGCGCGGCGGAGTAGACGAGGTCGAGGTGCCGTCCGACGAGTTCGGCAAACGCGGCCTCGGATTTTCCCTCGGCGTAGCGGCGAAGCAGGGTGGCGTCATCGTTCATGCGGTTCACTCCCTAAACGGCACCGCCCGCGAAACCGAACAAAGAATCTTCTCCTCAGCTGCGCGGTGCCCGCGCACCGCCTTCCGCCGTCGCCCCCTTCCCTACTTTCTCTCCGCCAGCTCGCGGATGCGGCTGATATTGCGGAACTGCAGCGCGGCGTTGCGGAACACCGCCATCTGCTCGGCCGAAAGGGTCGCCGCGGCTCCGACCAGGGCTTTGTCCCAGTCGATGTTTTCCGTCGTCACGGTGCCGCCCTGCGCGTGCGCCGGGCTCGCACCGGTGAGCGCGACGGCCAGCGCGTCGGCCTGCGCCCGGGTGATGCCGGTGCCGACGACCGTCGCGGCCCCCGCAAACTCGTTCACGAACTCCCGGGCCGGGATGGAGCGCTCGTAGGCTTCCAGCTGACGCCAGCCCTCCGCGCCCAGCAGGGCCGTCTGGGCCGCGCGGAATTCATCGGCCATCTGCCGTTTCAGCGTAACGATCTCCGGGTCGCCGGCCGGGAGCCGGCGGGTTTCCATGACCGCCGCAAGGTCCATCTCCTGCTCGCCCCGTTTTTCCGCGATCGCGAGAAACTGCGCGGCCTGCGCCTCCGTCAGGCCGAGCTGTTCGAAGAGCGGCAGGTAGGACGCACGCAGCTTGGGCCGCACCGCGGCGAGCCGGAGGTTTTGCAACTGCGGATCGTTCAGGAGCGCGTTGCGCAGCGCCGTCATCGGGGCGGGCGCGGGCCTGGCGGGGGCCGCGACCGGTTTCGGGCGCGCGGCAAGCGCCGCCTGCGCCTGCGCGCGTTCGGCGGCGGTGGCGGCGAGTTTTTGCTCGGCCTGGCGGACCTCGGCCTCGAGCGTGACGCGGCGCTTTTCCGCCTCGGTGGCCGCGTGCTCCGCCTCGGTGCGCGCGGTGTGCTGTTTGAGGACGAAGCGGACGGCCCCCACGAGGACGGCCACCGCGAAGACGACGGAGATAATTTTGGAGCGCATGGGTCAGCGGGTGGGAGCGGGGGCGGACTTGGAGGCGGCTTCGGTGCGGATGATCCGCTGTTGCGCCTGTTGAAATTCGAAATTCCGCTGCAAGCCCTCGAGCGCCGCGAGCTGCCCGGGGGTCAGCACCGCGGCGGCCTGAGTCGTGATCGAAGACCAGTCGATGCCGCCGTTCGGGCCGGGATTTTTTCCCACCGGGCTGGCGTCCGCAAACAGTTGCATCACCACGGCGGTCTGCGACGCGTTCAACGGCTCGGTGCGATAGAGGGCGGTGGCGAGTTTCACCGTGAGATCGAACGTCGGGGCAAACTTCGCCTCCTCCTGAAACCGCTCATAGCCCGCCGTGCCCAGCAGCCCCTGCAACTGCGTCTCCGCCTGCTCACGAGTGAGCGTGGGCTCGCGGCGGAGGACCATCGGGCCGGCCGGTCCCTGCACGGTAGTGGTGCCGGAAGTCGCGCCCAGCATGATCGCCTCCACCTGCGCTTGTTGCGCAGGAGCCAGGCTCAGCCGCCGGTAGACGGGCGCCAGCTTGGCGGCGAGGTTGGCGCGCTCGCGCTCGTCCCAAAGCTCGCGCGCCTCCGGGTGCTGGTCGAGAAACGCCTTTCCGGCCACGGCGGGATTGGCGTTGGCCCCCGCCACCGCGCCCGCCGGTCGAGCCGCCTGGGCCGGCGCCTGCGCCGCCGCCAATGCGGTCCGTGCGTCGGCCACCTCGCGCTCCGCCGCGGCCGTGCGCTGCTGCAGGTCGCGCAGGCGCCCGTCCAGTTGCGCGACCGCGGCGGCGGAGCGCGCCGTATCCGCTTCCGCGGCCGCGAGGCCGCCCCGTTCGTGATACGCCGTCGTGCCCACCACGGCGGCCAGCAAGGCCGCGCCCACCACCCCGATTGTTAGTTTTGAGGTCGTCATAAATTGAATCCACGTGGCCAGGGCTCCGGTGGCCGGCGCAGACGAGGCCAGTGCCGCGCCCGTGATCGTCGTCGCGAGACCCGCGGGCACCGCGACGACCGGCTGGTTGGCCAGGGCCACGCCCAGCGCCGCGGTCGTGGACGTGATGCTGCGCCGGGCGAGCAGCGTGCGGAGCTTGTCCAGCGCACGGTCCACGCGCATCCGCGCGGCATCCTCGCTCAGCCCGAGCCTCGCACCCACGTCCGCCAGCCGCCGGCCTTCGAAGAACCGCTGCAGGATCACGTCGCGGTCGCGTTGCGGGAGTTCGTGCATCACCTCGTCGAGCACCGGCCGGAGCCGCTGCCAGTCGGCATCCGCGGCGGAATTGGACAAAAGTTCGTTCATGGTATGTGACTCCTCCTCGCGTCGCTGCCGGCGCTGTTCGCCGCGTTTCAATTTGGCCGCGGCGAAATGCGTGCTCGTATACAACCAGCCGACGAGATCCGTGCGGCCCGCCACCGCAGCGGCCTTGTGGGCGAGGTCGGTGAAGACCGACTGCGCCACCTCCTCCGCCCGGTGCGTCGCCCCGCTCAGCTGGCGGAGCGCCGCACCGTACACCAGATCGAGGTGGCGCCGCACCAGCTCGGCAAACGCGGCTTCATCGCGAGTTTCGGCATAGCGGCGGAGCAGGACAATATCGTCGTCGTTCATGGGGTGTTCTGTCGCCTACCACCCACCGGAAAATAAACCGAACCAAGAATCGCGCGTTTTTTCAAAAACTCACTTTTTCGCCAGTACGAGGGTGCCGGCGACCTCGATGTCGACCTTCTGTACGGTGCGCGTCTCGCGGCCGAACCATGCCGCGCCCGCGGCACACAGGAGCGGCATCGCCCGGGCTTGGGAGAGCCCGATCGCGGGCACGCTCGCATGGGTCCGCCAAAGGAGGCGGCGCTCCGACGGCCGTGGGCTCCCCGCCACGATCTCGTAGGCCGAGACGATCAGATAGTAGCGCTCCTCCCCGGCAGCGGCAAACAGGTCATTGCGCTCGGACCACGCCACCCGGTCGAGCGGAGGGCCGCCGAGAACCGCGAGCACCTCGTGCTGGTTCATCCATACTTTCATCTCTGTCCCGGTCTCGAACATCACCGGGCTCACACTGCCCCAATGAAAGACGATGATCACGCTGCCGGCAGGCGCCTGGTCCCCGTCGACCGGGCGATAGCGACTGGTCCCTAGCGCCTGCCGGACATCCCGCGCCACGGCGTCCACGCTGGCGGCCTGGGTCTCCTTCCATGGCGCCCCGATCTCGCGCCCCGCCGTCGCCGCCATGACATAGAAGCCGGGACGCTCCAGCGCGGGTGCCGGTCGCTGGCGCCCTTCGGCAGTCACGCGCGCCCAGACCATCACTTCCTGTCCCGGCGCGGCGCGCAGTCCGGACACCACGCTGACCACGAGGGCGGCCAGCGTGCAAATCATCGGGCGAAACAGTCCGCGAAATCCGCGGACCGGCGAGGAGGATGTATATTTGTTGTTCATGGGAAAAATTGGGCACGGCAAGGCCGGGGCCGTGGAGCGAAGTCCGCCGAAGGGGAGGTCTGCGACGGCCAGTACAGCGGGCTCAAACCCGTCAGCGCACCGGGCCTGGTCGTCTTGTTTCCTATCACCACCCGCACCGCCAAAAGCCGAACGAGAAATTTCGCGACAGATTTTCGAATCGGATGACCCACCCATAAAACAGCGCCGCGGCCAAAACCGAACACGGAGCCCTTCCAGCGGTGATTGGAAAACGGTCATCCGTTCCCAAACGCCCGCATTTATGTTGAGCGTCCGGCCACGCCGTCCATTACAGATCACGTAGCGCCGCGGCGCGTGGGATATCCAGATCCCCGCCGCCGGCGCATCCTACCCATGATCACCACCACCCTGTTTGGCCTCGTCCTCGGCGTCGGTCTCGCGGCGCTCCTCACGCTGCTCTTCGGCGTCTATACCATCGGCCCCACCGAACGCGGCGTGCTCACCACCTTCGGCCGCGCCCAGCGCACCGTCGGCACCACCGCTGACGATCCGCAACTCGGCGCACTGCTCACCGCAGAGGAGAAGACACGCTACAGCTACCCGTGCGTCCGCGTCATTCCGCCCGGCGGGCCCTACTTCAAGTGGCCGTGGCAGCGCCTCTACAAGGTCGACATGACCATCCAGACCGTCGACATCACCTGGGATCCCGAGATCCGGCAGGACTCCATCGAGGCCGTCACCAAGGACAACCTCACCGTGCAGATCTCCGGCCAGATCCGCTGGAAGCCCGCCGAGCGCAATCTCTACGCCTACCTCTTCGGCATCTCCCACCCGGCGGCGCACGTCGTCGGCTACTTCATCTCCGTGCTGCGCGACCGCATCGCGACCTTCCACGGCGAGACCGCCGAGGGCGCCGTCGAGGGCGTATCCATCAACGACCTACGCCGAAACCTCTCCCTCATCAACAGTTTCATGGAAGACGCGTGCCGCAAGACCGCCGCGCGCTACGGCATCGACCTCGACGCCGCGCTCATCACCAACATCGACCCGCCGGGCGACGTCGACGAGGCGCTCGCCTCGATCAACACGACCCAAAACCAGGTCGCGGCCTCCATCAGCCAGGCCAAGGCCGACGCCGACCAGAAGCTGAAGATGGCCGAGCAGGCCGTGCAGATCGCCGAGAACCGCGCGCAGGCCGAGGCCTCGCCGATCCTCGAGCTCGGCAAGATCCTCGTCGCGATGCACGCCCAGGGCGGCAAGCCCGCCCTCGACAGCTACCTCCGCAACGCGAGCCTGCCGCTCCGTGAAAAGGCCGCCCAGACGATCCTCAAACTCTGACCCTCACTCCCATGTCCCCTTTTCTCCTTTCCCTGGTGCTCGGTCTGTTCGGCACCTTCCTCGCGGTCCCGGTCATCCTCGGCATCGGCCAGCTCTTCCAGCTCTGGCGCGTCCTGCCCGAGCGCACGGTGATCGTGTACACCTTCTTCGGCAAAGTCGTCGGCCAGGTCGAGGAGCCCGGCCTGTTTTTCCCCATCGCGCACTTCGGCCCGAAGGCCCTCCTCTTTCCGCTCTTCGGCAAGGCCTACACCGTCCGCACCGTCATTCACCAGGCCTACCTCCGCAACCAGCTCGTCAACTCCGAGGAGGGCGCGCCGATGGGCGTGGGCATCTGGTTCGAGATGTTCGTGAAGGACCCGAAGGCCTACCTCTTCCAGAACTCCGACCCGATCGGCTCCCTCAAGGCCAACGTCGCGACCGCCGTCGTGAAACAGCTCTCCAACCTCCGCCTCGAGGTGCTCCTCGAAAACCGCGACGCCCTCTCACAGAAGGTCCGCGAGGAGGTCTCCCCGACCTCGTCGCAATGGGGCTTCAGCCTCGGCTCGACCTACATCCGGAAGGTCGCCTTCCGCGACCGCGGGATGATCGCCGAGATCCAGCGCAAGGTCGTCAACCGCCTCCGGCAGGTCACCGCCGCGATGCGTCAGGCCGGCGAAAACGAGGTCGCGATCATCCACTCGGAGGCGGACAAGAAAGCCTCCCAGCGCCTCGGTCAGGCCCAGGCCGTCCGCCCGCAGGTGGTCGGCCAGGCGCTCGCCGAGATCCAGCGCGTGCCCGAGGTCGCCACCGCGCTCTTCACCCTGCTCGACATCCAAGCGACCCTGAAAAGTCAGGGGAAAATCATCCTCGCCTCCGGTGATTCGACCGGGCTGCTGCTGAACAGTTAACCGCGGTTGCCGGTGGCTGCACCTGCACCAAGGCGGAGCGCCAGACCAGCCTCGTCCCTTGAAAACAAGAAAGGCCGAGTCCCCGCGGGGACTCGGCCGGGAAAAAGAGACTCAAGCCTGGCGGCTGGAGCGGCGGTTGAGGAAACCCAAGGAGAGCAGACCCGCACCCAGGAGAATCGCCGTCGTGCCGCCATCCGGAACACCGGAGGGACCACCACCGCCGCCATTTCCGACCGCCGCCGTGTAGGTAGCGACGCCCTCCGCGGACTCATCGGTACCATATCCGACGAATTTGCCCTCCACGGTCGCATCCGTCGCCGTCCAACCGGTCGCATTCGTAAAGAGGATCAATTGGTATCCGACTTCACCACTGAAGATCGGCGGCTGGTTCCCGTCCGTGGGAAAATCGAAGATGGTGGTATCCCCGCCCGCATATGGACGCATGGCGGAACCGGGGATGATGGGATCCGTCGTACTCGTGAAGAAAAACGACGTGCCCATGGCAAAATTAGTCAGGAAACCACTCCACCCATTCACTTTTAGGCCCAAAATGCCTTCGCCATTTAGATGGGCGGCGACCGGATCGCCTGGATTCTCATAAAGCGCAGAAGAAACGTTCCGCAGTTCGTAAACAAACGTCAGTCCACCCAGCGTGTTCTCCGCGACTCCGCTCAGTACAGTCGTGCCCAGCTCACCCGAGAGCGTGCCCATCGTAAACGCCGCCAAGTTGGAAGCCACGGTGGTTCCGCCCGTCAGCGTGCTCAAGGGGGAGCGCGGATCGCCGGGGGTGGACTGAGATCCCGTGACTGTTGCGCCGTTTGCGTCTTCCGCGATAACGGGAATCGAGTCCGCGCGCAGGGCGGAACCCAGCTCAAGAGCCGCCACGACAGACGCGGCAGTGAAGATGTTTTTGAGGTGTTTGGCGGTCATGGGAAAATTAAGATGCAGATAATCAGCAATACCGGCGCCAATTCTACCTATTCAATTGCAAGCGTATTCAAACAAATACTTTGTGAATCAATTTAAAACTAATTTACATCATACAGCGCCCTGATTTCGCGCGAAAAGCGTAAAGAAAGGCGACACTTCCGGACCTGATTTTACACTGCGCTTTCAGGCCTATTTTCGGAGCGTCAGCGTCACCTGCCGCATGTCCATCACGCTCTTTCCGACAATGGTCGTCGCCCGCAGGGTCAGTGGGCCGCGGCCTTTTTCCAAGGTGATCGCGCCCAGTTGGAGCAGGTGAAACTCCTTCATCTTCGATTCGGCCGCCGGACGCGGGATCGTGTCCTGATTGGTGTACAGTGGCGGGTCCCAGCCGGGGGCGACTTTGCCCGCGAGCTTGGCGCCGTTGAAACTGAGCTCGATGGTGGAGCCCGCATCGGGCACCGGGCAGGTGTAGTCGATGGCCACCTCGTAAGTGCCGCTCGTCGCGACCTCGATGTCCCACGTGATCGAGTCATCGGGACTCGTCCAGTTCACGAAATAGGAGCTGTTGGGCGCGCTGGCGCTGCGTCTCAGGGTGCCATGGGGCGTGCCGTCGCGCGCCGGGAGCGGGGTCATTGGAAACTCGGCGTAGCCCACGGGGTACGGACGGTCGTCGGGCGGCAGGCCCACGCCGCCGCCCGCCTTGGCCTTGTTCTTTTTCTTGGCGGCCGTGGCCGCCGGGACCGGCGCGTCCGGATCGGTTCCCAGCACGTCCTTGCGCCACGCCGTCACCGCGGCGGCGAGCGACTTCGCCACCTCGGGAAATTCGGCGGCGACGTCGCGCTGCTGGCCGGGGTCGGCGATCATGTCGTAGAGCGCACCGCGGTTATCGAGCCGGTACTGCGGGCTGCGCACGCTCACGTTGCCATTCTGATGGGAGAAGATCAGGCGGTCCGGCCACGCGGCGCCCTGGCCGGTCAGCAGGGGCGACAGATCCCGGCCGTCGAGCGGCTTGGTGCCCGCGCGCGGAATGCCGGCGAGGCTCGTGAGCGTGGGCAGAAGATCGATCGCGCCCGCGATCTGCGGCACCGTGGTGCCGGCGGGGATTTTTCCTGGCCAGCGGATGAAGAACGGCACGCGCACGCCGCCCTCGTCGGTGGTGCCCTTGCGGCCCTTCATCCCGCCGTTCCAACGAAAGCCCGCCGGGCCGTTGTCCGAAAAATAAATGACGATGGTGTTGTCCGCCAGCTTGAGCTCGTCGAGCCGTCGCAGCACGCGCGCGACGTTCTGGTCGAGATTCTCGGCCATCGCGAGGACGCAGCGGGTGATGGCGAGGTCTTCCTTCGCGCCCTCGGGGCCGAGCTGCGTGATGGGCTTGTCCTTGAAGCGCTGCCAGTCCTTGTCCGGCACGGCGTAGGGCGAGTGCGGGGTATTATAGGGAAGGTAGCAGAGAAAGGGCCGCTCGCGGTTGCGCTCGATGAACGCCAGGGCGTGGTCCGTGAGATCGTCGGCGATGAAGCCCTTGCCCCGCACACGCCGGCCGTTGTGCTCCAGCGGCGGATCGAAGTACTCGCCCCAGTGGCCCGACGTGAAACCGTAGTACTCGTCGAAACCGCGGGCATTCGGGTGATACGGCCACTGGCTGCCGTTGTGCCATTTGCCAAAGGCGCCCGTGGCGTAGCCCGCGGCCTTGAAGGCGTCGGCCAGGGTCTTCTCGTCGAGGTTCAGGCGCTCCTGGCCGTTCGAGACGCCGCGGACGCCGCCGCGCGGATGGTAGCGGCCCGTGAGCAGTTCCGCGCGCGTGGGCGCGCAGACCGCGCACACGTAGAAGCGGTCAAGCGTCGCCCCGGCCCGCGCGAGCGAGTCGA
>JAPLTR010000693.1 GCA_026398065.1 Verrucomicrobiota bacterium
CGCGCGATTTCGCCCCTGCTTTTTTCCTTTCTCCCGCTCACCCTCCGCCATGGTTGAAATCGCCCCCCGCCTCGCCCGCCAGATCGCCTTCATCGCCGAGTGCGACAAGCTGAAGGAGATCTTCCGCCAGACGATCAATTCCCAGAGCCGCCGGCCGGAAAACGACGCCGAGCACTCCTGGGCCTTCTGCCTCTGCGTCATGGTCCTCGCCGAGCACGCCAACGTCCCCAACCTCGACGTCCTCCGCGTCCTCAAGATGGGCCTCATCCACGACCTCGTGGAGATCGACGCGGGCGACACCTTCGCCTACGACACCGCCGCTGTCGTCCACCAGCACGACCGCGAGGCGCGGGCCGCCGACCGCATTTTCGGGTTGCTCCCCGAGGACCAGGCCCGCGAGTTCCGCGGCCTCTGGGACGAGTTCGAGGCGCGGACGACCCCGGAGGCGAAGTTCGCCCACGCCTGCGACCGCTTTCAGCCCATGCTGCTCAATGCCCGCACCCAGGGCGGCAGCTGGCGCGCCCACCACGTCACCCACGACCGCGCCCAGGTCCGGGGCGCCCCGGTCGCCGACGGCTCCGTCGTCCTCTGGGAGGCGATCGAGCAGCTGCTCCGCGAGGCCGTCGCCGCCGGTCACCTCGCCCCCGCGCCCGCACCGTCGCAGCCCTAGTACGGCCTGGGCCATTCGGCCCACCCGCATGACTCATTCACCCCTTGCCTCGCGACCTGAGATTTTGTCTATTGCCTCATGTTTGCACAAAAGCCGCTTCACTGCGCCAGCAAGTGGGTCGCAGTCCTGCTGACCGTCCTCGGGCTTGTCGCCTCTGCCCGGGCGGCTGACCTTGGCCTGAACCCGGTCGTCGGCACCGGGTCGCAGACGATCAACGCCGTCGACACCTTCACCGGCACCGTCTCCGTCGGCACCACGGGCCTGTCCGGCGGTTCCCTGATCTTCTCGGCCGACTACTCGACCGGTCAGTCGTTCGCCTTCGCCGGCAACGGTTCGTCCCTCTCATTTTCCAGTGGCGTTCATACGCTGACGCTGTTGTCGGGCGCGTCGCTGACCCGCAGCGGTAACGGCTCCACCACCGTCTCCAACAACCTCGCCAACGCCGGGGCGGTTTCGGTCACAGGCGGCACCCTCACCTTCAACGGCTCCCTCGCCAACGCCGCCGGCGGAACCCTCTCGGTCTCCGGCTCCGGGAGCACGCTCACGATCGGCAGCCTCGCCAACGCCGGCACGATCTCCGCGAGCAGCAACGGCATCGTCCAGTTCAACAGCACGGTCACGACCGCCAATCTCGGCACGCTCACCGTCGCCACCGGCGGCCGCGCCCTGCTCAACAGCACCGTCAACAACACCGCCGCCACGCTCGCGGCGCCGGGCAGCGGGAGCTTTGAGCTCAACGGCGGCACCATCACCGGCGGCACCGTCGCCAGCGGCGCCCTCACCTTCACCGGCAATGGCGGCACCCTCAACGGCACCTCGCTCACCGGCACGGTCACGATCCCCTCCAGCACCTACAGCCAGGTCACCGGCAACACCACGCTCACCGGGGCCGTCGTAAACTTCGGCGCCGCCGCCTACCTGTATCTGGTCAACACCGGGTCCACCCTCACGATCGACTCCGCCTCCACCCTGACCGGCGACATCCGCATCATCGCCGACGGCAGCAACGGCAGCGTCCTCACCAACGCCGGCAACATCACCCACACCCACTCCAGCGGCGGCGAACTCTACGCCCGCACCTTTAACAACTCCGGCACCATCACCGCCACCGCCGGCACCCTCGACGTCGGCATCAACAACGCCAGCTACGCCACCGTCAACACCGGCACCGTCATGGCCGACGGCTCCGGCGCCACCGTCAACATCAACGGCAACGTCCTCAACAGCGGCATCCTCAAGGCCCAGAACTCCGGCATCCTCGCCTTCAACGGCACCAACACCACCGGCAATCTCG
>JAPLTR010000304.1 GCA_026398065.1 Verrucomicrobiota bacterium
TGATGGCCAAGTATCCCGCCGTCAAGGCGGCGCTGGGTGACTATGCGCGGGCCCGGGCCCGGTTTCGCTACCTTGAACTCTATGAGAAGCTGGGGCTCACGCCGGAGAAGATCGCACGGTTCGAGGAGCTGGCCGCCTATCCGGGCATGGGCGCACCGGGGCCGGGGGGCGGCGAGCTTCAGCTCATCTGGAATCCGGAATCGCGGGGCGGCCACAACGACGAACTCGCGACGCTGCTCGGGTCTGAGGGCATAAAGCTCTACTGGGAGCTCGAGGCGCGCAACGAAAGCCGCGACTTCGTCGTGCACATGGCGGGGGCGCTGTGGTCCTCGCCGACCCCGCTCACGCCGGAGCAGGCGGACCGGCTGGTGGAGATCGTCCAGACTTCGCAGACGGGTTCGGGCCCGATCGCGGCCTCGCGCGTGGACTGGGCGGCGGTGATCGCGCGCGCCCGGGATTTCTTGACTCCAGCGCAACTGGCCGTGCTGGAGGCCGAGCAGGCCCACGCAGAGGTGGAGGCAGCGTTGAACCGCGCCATGTCGCCGCTGGCGAAGAAAACCCCCAACCCCTGAATCGATGAAGACCGGACGGCTCTGGATGACGGTGGGCGTGCTGGCCGTGGCCGGCTTTGGCTTTGCGCTGCGCCAGTCGCAGGCGGCGCAGGACGCGGAGGACGCAGGTGCGGAGATCGCCCGACGGCGGACGGCGGAGGAGGCGGAGGTGACGCGTCTGACGGGGGAGGCGCGCGCGGCGGCGGAGGTGCGGGTGGCGCTGGAACGGGAGCTGGCCGCATTGAAGGCAGCGCCCGCGGCGACGGTGGAGAAGCCGAAGCCGGCCAAGGCGAAAGCGGAGGCAGAGACCGAGCCCTCGATCGCCGAGCGACTGCAAAGGGACCCGGAGTACCAGCTCCTGACCCTGAAGCACGAACGCGCGCATATCCAGGCAACGCACGGCGCGCTGTTTCAGAAACTCGGGCTCAGCGCGGAGCAGATAGCACGGTTTCAGGACATCATCTTCAAGAAGCGGGAGCGCGACATGGACCTGCAGGCGATCATGGGCGAGCGGGAGCTGGACTGGAACGACCCGGTCGTGAGCAAGCTACGCGGCGAGATCGAGAGTTCCTACCGCGCGGAGCGGCTGGCGCTGCTGGGCGAGGCCGGGCTGGCCGCCGCGGAGCAGTACGACCGCAGCCACTGGCTGCGCGAGATGATGATCGGCTGGGCGGGCGGGGCGGCGGTGGTGGCGCGCGAGCCCTTCACGCCGGAGCAGGGGGAGCGGCTGGTGGAGATCATGGCGAACGCGAGCGAGACGTATCGGAAAGGCCAGTACGTCAACACCGGCGAGCCCGGCTACTGGGCGGCGGTCGCGGCCGAGGCGAAAAAGGTCCTCACCCCGACGCAGTACGCCTACTTCACGACCATGGAGCCGCCGCTGCCGATGGGGGCGCGCTATCAGGCGGAATTCTATGAACAGGTGAGCAGGGCGGTGCGGGCCGAAGAGAAGGCGGCAGAGAAGAAGCCAGGCGGATAGGGGACGGAAGCCGCGGGGAGGAAGGCCGTTGCGCAACGGTCTTAGCCAGAGTGTAATTCGTATGGATCTCAGCGGGGACTCCACCCCCATGCCCCCGGCTCGTTCCCGCTCTCCGCTTGGGCAGCCAAGTCGGACACGCCAAAATCGTCCAGGGCGAAGCTGATCGAGAAATATGACGCCAACAACAATGGGAAGCCCGACGCGGACGAGAGCGCGGCGCTGACGATTGAGCAGCGCGCGAAGCCCGGAGAGCGAAAGCCGGCGGGAAGAAGCAAGAGGGCGTCTGACCGGCGCGCTTTTCGTGGTGCAAAAAACGCGGGGGCGCGCATGGTGTGCGCTCCGATGAAGAAGCGCCCCGCGATTCCCCGGCTGGACGGTGGTCCGCAGACGATTCTCCTCGTGGAGGATGTCCGGCTATCCGTGGCGTTCTATCGCGACCAGCTCCGGCTGGACCTGAAGGACGGCGACACGGACCGCTATGCGCAGTTCGACACCGGTGACGGAGCGGCGCTGCTCCTCATCAAGCGGAAGGGCTCGATCGCGCCGATGGCGGCCAAGATGGCGGAGAGCTCCATGCAGGCGCTGACGTTCACCGTCGAGGACGAGGGGTACGACTCGTGGCGGAAATGGCTGGAGAAACGCGGGGTCGAGATCGAACGCGAAGGGCGCCTGGTCCATGGCGGGCGCAGCCTCTTTGTGCGTGATCCCGACGGTCGGCGAATCGAGTTCAAGACGCCGGCGGTGGCGCCGGCGCCGTCACGTCCCCCAATGGCGGTGGAGCGGAAGCGGGAAGACTGAGCTAGGGCGGGCGCGATTCAGGGCAGGTGCTCAAGCGCGGCGCGCGCGCGGCGGCGCGCCTCGTCGTCGTATTTCTCGCGCTGCGGCATTTCGAGGGCCTGCTCGAATGACCGCCGCGCGGCGTCGCGCTGGCCGTCGGCGAGGAGGGCGAAGCCGAGTTCGACGCGATGGGCGGGGAGCTGCGGGGAGAGCTCGGTGGCGCGGGTGAGCCGGCGCACCGCCTCGGCGGTGGAGGCGGCGGGCAGCCCGCCGTAGACGAGCTTCACGATGACGCGGGTCGCGACACCGAGGGTGGCCACTTCGTAGTGCCAGCGGCCGAGGACATGGTGGGCGTAGTCGTAGTTGGGGTCGAGGGCGGCGGCCTGGTCGGCGTGTTCCTTCACGAGCCGCGAGTACGCGATCTTCGTGCGGGTGTCGGAATACGTTGCGAGCTTGCCGTAGCAGATGGCGAGGGAGAGGACGTTGACGGGGTCTTTGGGGCGGAGGGCCACGGCGCGCTGCGCGCAGGCGAGGGCCTCAGTGCAGAGGCGCTTCTTCTCGGCGAGGTCGGGCGTGTCGAGGGTGAGGTCCGAGTACTGGCGCGAGAGTTTTTGCAGGATGAACGGATCGTTGGGACGCGCGGCGTCGGCCTTGAGCAAGAGATCGAGCGCCGCTTTGGAGTCGAAGCGAGACTCGGCGGCCAGCGCGTCGCGGAGGAGTCGATCGGGCTCGGCGGCGCCGAGAGGGTGGACGCACGCGAGGGCGAGCAGGAGTAGGCAAAAACGGGCGGGCATCGGTCGATACTACGAGTGCGGTCGGGGCGTGGATGCGAGGGCGAGGCGTGTCATCAGGGTTGAACGGTACGAGCGTGAGGCGACTGGCAGGCGGAATTACCTGACAAACGAACTCGCCGCCGCGCGGGGTTGCGATTTGTATCGAGGGGTGAAAAACGAGGCCGAGATACCGGAGGCCCCGGCGATCAACGGGGTGATCGAGACGATTCTCTACGTCGACAATCTGACGAAAGCGGTGGCGTTTTATCGTGACGTGCTCGGGCTGGACCCGATGCGGGGCGATCCGGCGCGTTTCCAGGCGTTCGACTCGGGGGCCGGACGGGTGCTGATTTTGTTCCGGCGCGGGTGCACCCTGGCACCGACCCCGGTGTCGGGCGGCGTGATTCCGCCCCACGACGGCACGGGGCCGCATCATCTCGGACTGGCGATCGCGGCGGCCGATTACGAGCGGTGGAAGACATGGCTGACGGCCCGCGGCGTCGCGATCGAGAGCGAAGCCACCTGGGAACGCGGTGGGAAGAGTCTGTATTTCCGAGATCCAGACGGGCACCTGTTGGAACTGGTCACCCCTGGGATCTGGCCGATCTATTGAGCACGGCCGATACGGCCCGGCTCAGGGCTTGCGGAAGAGGTAGTGGCTCACGAGCCACTCTTCGCCGGCACGATAGCCCCAGAGCTCGGCACAGCTCATATAAAAGACACGCCAGTAGGACCACCACTTGGTCGCCTGATGGGGGCCGTAGGTCTCCGCGAAGAGTGGCATGATCTCGGCCTTGTGGGCATCCATATTTTGGAGCCAGTGCTCGGCAGTCTGCTGGTAGTGCCGGCCGTTGACCTTCCAGTCGCTGACAAGCGTGAGGTCGTCTTGGAATTGCGGGAGCAGGTCATGGGCGGGGATCTGGCCGCCGGTGAAAAAGTAGCGGCTCATCCAGTCGGAGGCGTCGCGGGCCACGAAGTGATAGCTGAGTCGGTGGTGGGTGAAAATATGCGTGAAGAGCATCCCGCCGGGCTTGAGCCAGCGGGCGATGTTCCGGAACAGCAGTTGGTAGTTCTTCAGGTGCTCGAACATCTCGACGGAGACGACGCGGTCGAATTGGCCGGGAGCGGTGTCGAAGCTATTGATGTCGCAAGTGATGATCGTGAGGTTGGTGAGGCCGCGGCGGCGGGCCTCGGCGTCAATGTGCTCCTTTTGCGTGCGGGAGTTGGAGATGGCGGTGATGCGGGAAAGGGGGAACTTGGCGGCGTTGTAGAGGCAGAGGGAGCCCCAGCCGCAGCCGAGTTCGAGGATTCTCTGGCCGTCGGTCAGCTGGGCGCGCTCGGCGTAGAGGGCGAGCATGGCCTCCTCGGCTTCGTCGAGGGTTTCGCGGCCGGTGGGGTAGAGACAGCCGGAGTACTTGAGACGGGTGCCGAGACAGAGCTGGTAGAAACGGGTCGGAACCTCGTAATGCTGCTCGTTGGCGGCGGCGGTCTGCTCGGCCAGCGCGCGGGTCTTGAGATCGGCAACGTAGGCGTCGCGGCGGTACACGGCCGATTCGTCGCGGATGCGCTGCGCGAGCAGACGGCGGATGCCGAGGCGCAGGAGCGAATCAGGGAGGAGATTCTTTTCGAGAAGGGCGTCGATCATGTCGCAGGGAGTGGGAGCTATTTTTTCGGAAACCATGGCACGAAGGCGCTCGTGGTTTTTTGGTAGCGGCGGTACGCATCGCCGCGGCTGCGGAGGGATTGTTCTTCGGTCATCGGAATCCCAGTTACACGCAGGAGAAGGTAGAGAATGCTCGCGGGGCCCACGACGGCGAGCCAGCCCCAGGGGGAGGCGAGGGCGAACACGAAGAAGGAGACCCAGATCAGCCACTCGAAAAAATAATTGGGATGGCGGCTGTAGCGCCAGAGGCCGAGGTCGCAGACGCGGCCTTTGTTGGCGGGGTTGCGCTTGAAGGCGGCGAGTTGGGCGTCGGCGAGGGCTTCGCCGCTGATGGCGAGGAGCCAGAGGGCGGCGCCCGCGTACTCGAGGGGATGGAGCGCGGGGGCGGGGTTGAGCGCGGCCAACACGAAGGCGGCGGCGAGGAGGACGACGGAGGCGGCCTGCATCTGGAAAAACCAAAACATCTTCGACGTGAAGTTGGCGGACCAGTCCTGGCGGAGCTGGACGTACCGGCCGTCCTCGGTCGGGTGGTGCCCGATGACACGGATGGCGAGGTGGGTGCCGAGGCGCAGGCTCCAGACGACGGCGAGGGCGGCGATCAGGTGGTGCAAAGCGCGGCGAGGGCGATCAGGAGGAGATTGAGAGCGGACATGCGACGAACGGGAGGGGTCGGGGGAAACCGCCCCAAGGGTCAGGCCAAAAGGTAGATGGCGACGGAGAGAGCGGCGAGCGCGCCGGGGAGGACGAGGTGGCCGGGCTGGCGTTGCGTGAAGACGGTGGTGAGGGCGTCAGGGGCGGCGGCGGAGACGCGGAAGAGCTGGGTGAGCATGTAGGTCGCGATGGCGAGGTTGCCCAGTGCGAGGAGCGAGAGAAACCAGAGGAGGCGGGCGGCGAGCGATTGCTCTTTCCAGGCGATCCAGACGAAAACGGCGACGAAGGCCCAGTAAGCGTCGAAGAGCGTGGCGATGACCCACGGGTCGCGGATGACGGGACCGCGGGCAAAAGCTCCGAGCGCCTGATGCAGGCTCGCCCAACTCGTGACCCAGAGCATGGACGCGAGGACGATCACGAAGAGGGCGCGGAGGAAAATAATCACGGGGCGGGAGCGCTGACGGACGAAGAGGCTCAGAACGACAGGTTGTTCGCGCGGGTGTGGAGGGTTTGGACGACGGAGATGTTGCGCATGGCGAAGGCGGATTCGCAGTAGGCGAGGTAGTAGCTCCACTTGCGGATGAAGCGGTCGTCGAAGCCCAGGGCACGGACCTGCGCGGTGCGGTGGCGGAAGTTGTCGTGCCAGAGGCGCAGGGTGCGGGCGTAGTCGTGGCCGAGGTCGTCCACGTGGTGCAGGGTGAACGCACCGGCGCGCGAGAGCAGGTCGTTGACGCGGTTGAGGGAGAGCAGGAGGGAGCCGGGAAAGATGTGCTTCTGGATGAAGTCGACGCCGGTGCGGAACTCCTCATAGCGGGAATCCGGACAGGTGATGAACTGGAGCGCGAGGAGTCCGTCCTTTTTGAGGAGCCGGTCGAGGGCCGCGGTGAACTCCGGGAGATAGCGGTGGCCGATGGCCTCCATCATTTCGATGGAGACGATCTTGTCATAGGTGCCAGTGAGATCGCGATAGTCGCGGAGCTGGACGTCGATGCGATCGGCGAGGCCGGCGGCGGCGATGCGGGCGCGGGCGAGATCGAACTGCTGCTGGGAAATCGTGACGGTGGTGACGCGGCAGCCGTAGGTTTTCGCGGCGTGCATCGACCAGCCGCCCCAGCCGGTGCCGATCTCGAGGACGTGGTCGGCCGGGGTGAGACGGAGCGAACGGCAGAGGGCATCGTTTTTCTCGCGCTGCGCCTCTTCGAGGGAAAGCTCCGGACCGGCGGAGGGCCACTTGGCGGCCGAGTACATCATCGACGGGTCGAGGAAGAGCGCGAAGAAATCGTTGGAGAGGTCGTAGTGTTCGGCGATGTTGCGGCGGGCGGTCTCGCGGGTGTTGGGCCGGAGGAGATGGCCGAGGCGGTTGGTGAAGCGGAGGAGATTGAGGGCCCAGGACTGGGCGGACTTTTTCGCGGACCCGGAGAGGGTCGGCGCGGCGTCGACGTTGAGGAGGAACCACGCGATGACGGCGGCGAGGTGGGGCGTTTCCCAGTCGCCGTCGATGTAGGACTCGGCAAATCCGATGTCGCCGGAGAGCACGCACTTCTTGAAAAAGGCTTCGCGGCGGACGCGGATATGCGCGTGGGCGGGGATGGCCAGGGGGAGCTGGAGGGTGAGGGCGGCACTGTGGCGACCGAGCTCATGTACTGAGCCGTCGGGCAGCTCGAGGCGAAGGTGGCCGCGTGTCATGTCGGCCAGGGCACGGAGAACGGCGGCCCGGTAGAACGAGGGTTTCGCGGAGGCGCCAACGCTGAAATCGACGGTGGCGGGCGGGGAGGAGGACACGGGCTCGGAACTCATGCGGCGTCGGTGGTCGGTGCGATGGAAGGGTGGGGGCGGTAGAGGGCGCGCTGATCGCCCGGGCGGGCGGACTTGGCAAACCACGGAACGCGCTTCAGCCAGAGGAGAAGGGCGTGCCAGTGGATCAGGCCGATGATGCGGAGGGTGAGGGCGGGGTATTTTAGGGAAAACCACGCCAGACGGGAGCCGGTGAGTTCCCGGCGCGGGCCGGCGAGGGTGCTCGTGAGCGTGCGCTCTGAGCCGACGTAGTCGTCGATCTGGACGGAAAGCTTTTCGCCAGGGGTGCGGAGGGTGAAATCGAAGGCGACGTCGACGTCGGAGAACGGGGAGACGTAGAAGTGCTTGGGCGTGCGGAGGTGGAACACGGCTGCACCGCGTTCGGAGGGGGGAAATGGGAGATCTGAATTCAGGGGGGCACCGATCCGGGTTTCGGGGCCGAGGACGTAGGGCTTCATCTCCTTGAAGGTGTTGGTCACCTCGGCGAGGGCGGCGATCGGGGTGCCGGTGTGGTCGTAACAAAAATAGAAGGAGACGGGATTGAAGAGGTAGCCGAAGATACGGGGCAGGGTGACGAGCACGACGCGGGCGCCGGTGAGGTCGAGGCCGGGGCTGGAGGAGGCAAGGTGGGCCAGAACGCGGGATTTTAGGCTTTCGACGGTCGACCTTGGATTGCTGGGGCGGTTTGGGGCGTTGTGCAGGGGTTCGCCGGTGGGAAGATAGTCAGATTCCCGGAAGGAGTAGAGGTTGCGACGGGCGACGGAGAAGAGCGGGATGCGACGGTGGAGCGCGCCGAGTTCGTCGAGATCGATGGCGAAGAGGAAGATCCGGTACACGAAGCGGTGCGCGCGCGGCGAGAAGCGCGCGTGCACGACGGAGCATTCGTAGAGACAGGAATTCATTCGGCTGACCACACAGAGATGGTCAGGGTAATACGGGTGGGCGTTCCAACTGGATGCCCTACTCTTTGCGGCAGAGCGTGCGCCGGAGCAGCCACGTAAGCGAGAGCAGATCGAGCAGGGGGTGAACGGCCATCACACGGAGGCCATAGTGGGACGTGCCGGCTCGTCGGGGGCGGTGGGCGACGGGGATCTCCCGCACGGTAAAGCCGGCCGAGACGGCGAAGGCGGGAATGAACGAGTAGAGTGTGCGGATCGGTAGAAAGGAGCCGACGACCTCGCGGCGGAAGAGCTTCAGGGAGCAGCCGGTGTCGGTCACGCCGTCGCAAAGCAGGGTGCGGCGCACGGTATTGGCCACACGGGACATGGCGAGGCGGAGGGCGGAGTCCTGCCGGCCGGCGCGCGCGCCGCTGATCAGGTCGGCGGAATCGCGCAGGGGCCAGAGACGGGCGAGTTCGGCAGGGGGATTCTGCCCGTCGCCGTCGAGCATGGCGACGTAGGCGCCGCGGGCCAGGTGGAACCCGTGCCAGAGAGCGGCGGCCTGACCGCGGTTCTGTGGGAAGGTTTCGATCCGGACGGCCGGCCAGGCCCGGGCGGCGGCGGAAAGCTCGGCGGCCGTGGCGTCTCGACTGCCGTCGTCGATGCAGATGATTTCCGTAGAGAGGGAGAGGGTGTCGAGGGTTTCCCGTAGTTCGGCGAGGAGCGGGGCGATATTTGCGGCCTCGTTGTGAAACGGGATGACGACGGAGAGCGCAGGGGCGGGCTCGGAGGGGAGCATCGGGGCGAGCAAGCCGGGTCGCCGGGCGCGGTGCAAGCGCGCGACGGGCAGGCTAGGCCGCCCAAGGATCGCGACGGAGGAGTTGCTCGGCGAGACGGACGGCGCTGAGGAGGCCGTCCTCATGGAAGCCATAGCGCTGCCAGGCGCCGACGAAATACGTGTGGGTGGTGTCGCGGGCGCTCTGGTTGAGCGCGGGAATCTCCGTTTGGGCCCGAACGGCGCCCAGGCTGAAGAGCGGGTGTTCGTAGGAGATGCGGCGGAGGACGTGCTCGGGGGCGATCGACTCAGGGCGGTTGATGGTGACGAAGAAGTTTTCGCGATCGGACACGCCCTGGAGCTTGTTCATCCAGTAGTGGGTGGCGGTGGAGGCGGGACCGCTGCCGCCGTCGCGGGCGATCTCGTAGTTCCACGCGGACCAGGCGAGCTTTGTGCGGGGCATCACCGACTCGTCGGTGTGGAGGGTCGCGATGTTGGGCTGGTAGTGAAACTCGGCGAGCAGGCGCGCCTCGTCGGCGGTGGGGTTGACGATGAGGCGGAGGGCCTGGTCGCCATGGCAGGCGAGGATGACGTGGTCAAAGGTCCGCGCTTCGCCGGTGGCGGTCATGACGGTGACGCCGCGCGGGGTGCGGATGACGCGCGTGGCGGCCTGACGGAGGTGCAGGCGGTCGCGGAAGGGCACGATGATTTTCTCGACGTAGGTTTTCGCGCCGCCGTCGACCGTCCACCACTGGTGCTGGGTGTTGAGGCCGAGGAAACCGTGGTTGTGGAAGAAGCGGAGGAGCGAGGTGGCGGGAAACGCGAGCATCAGCTCGGGCGGGGTGCTCCAGACGGCGGAGCTCATGGGGACGAGGTAGAGGTTGAAGAAATCTTCACCGTAGCCGCGGCGCCTGACATAGTCGCCGAGGGTTTCGTTTTGCGCGGCGGGGTCCTCGAGGGCGGCGATAGCCTCCCGGTTGAAGCGATTGATCGCGGCGAGCATCCGGTAGAAACGCGGACGGAAGAGATTTTTGCGCTGTGCGAAGAGATGGTTGAGCGAAGACCCCGCGAACTCCAGGCCGGTGTCCGCGTGGCGCACGCTGAACGACATGTCGGTCTTTTTGATCGGGACGTCGAGTTGCGTGAAGAGGCGGGTGAGGTGCGGATAGGTGACTTTGTTGAACACCATGAAGCCGGTGTCGATCGGGACGGAGCGGCGGGTGCCGGGCTCGGTGGCGGTGACGGTGTTGGTGTGGCCACCGACGTAGTCGTTTTGCTCGAACAGGGTGAGATCGAAGTGCCGGTGGAGAAAGTGAGCGCAGCCGAGGCCGGCGATACCGGTGCCGATGATGGCGAGAGAAGGCATGAGTGCGGAAAGAAGAAAGGTGGCAGGCAGGAGTGCGGCGCGGGGTAGTGTTACGAATGGAGGCTGACGCCGGACGCAGGAGATGGGTTCACGCTGAAAGGGCAAAAAAAGGGCCGGTCGTTTGACCGGCCCGAGAATGAGAGAAAGTGGGGGTGGGTTCAGTCCTGCGGCGTCGCCGGGGGCGGGGTTTTCTTCGCCATGTTGTGGGTCTCCTCGGTGACGTCGCGGTGAATGGCGGGACCATCGGCCTTTTTAGGCAAGGTGGTCTGGGCGGCGGCAGCGGTCGCGACGGCGAAAGCGGCGGCGGTGGGGACGACCTTCTTCAACGAAGAGTACTCCGGATGCACGAGAGCGGCGCGCCGGGCGGCGGCGATCGTTGCTTCATGCTCGGCGTGGGTGCCTTCGTCGAGGACGGATTGCGGCACGGGTTTGAGGCCCCAGATGAATCCGGTGTAGGACATGAGCTTCAGGCCGTAGTAGGTGGGGTCGATCTCCCACCAATAGAAGCCGTTGCGCGTGCTGCTCTGGTAGCGATGGTGATTGTTGTGCCAGCCCTCGCCGAGGGTGATGAACGCGAGGATGGCGCTGTTGCGCGAATCGTCGTCGGTCTTGAACCGGCGCTTGCCCATGAGATGGGCCATGGAATTGATGCAGCCGGTGCCGTGGAAGAGGAAGGTGGTGCTGATGAAAAAGCCCCAGACGAGCATCTGCCAGCGGTTGGTGCCGAGTGCGGGCGCGTAGAGTTCCATGAGCCAGCCGGAACCGAACACCGAGAGCGCGAAAAGGATCGGGACGACGAGGTCAAAGCGGTTCAACCAGACGAGCTCGGGGAATTTCGCGAGGTCCTTGATCTTGGAATAGTCGGTCGGGAAATTGCGGCGGCTCGTGATCCAGCCGATGTGCGACCACCAGAAACCGTGGACGTGAGGTGAGTGGGCATCCTCGGGTTCGTCGGAGTGGAGGTGGTGGTGGCGATGATGGTAGGCCCACCAGAGGGAGCCGCGCTGGACGGTGGTGCCGGCGAAAAGGGCGAGCAGGAACTGCCCGAAGCGCGTCGTGCTGTAGGTCTTGTGCGAAAAATAGCGGTGATGGATGCCGGTGACGGCAAACATGCGGATAAAATAGAGCGCGACGGCGGTCCAGACGGCGACCGGGCTGACGCCGACCCAAAAGGCCGCGAGACAGCCGGCATGGAGGAAGACGAACGGCATGACCCGCACCCAGTCGACCTTGTCGGGTTCGGCGCGCATTTTGTCGGCGCCATCGGGGCAGTAATCGGAGTCAATCCATTGACTGAGAGCGGTAAACGCGCGACGGAACGCGGAGGGAGGGTGGTTTTGGGCGGATTCGGACATGCTGTTGCAATAGGAGGACGAGCGGTGAAGGGACAGTATCACATCGGACCGTGCAAGTCGGAGTTAGAGGAAAATCTACGGGGTATTTCCACGGGGTTGTTACGTCGGGGTGACGGTAAAAATGCGAGTTGACGAGATGGCACGCCGAGTGCTTTAGTTGTCGTGCTTTCTTAGAACTCCGATGTTCTTTGAATTTCCGTCCACCCCGGCCTCTTCGGGGCGGATGCTGCCAATTTTCGACCACGCGTTTAGGCGAGTGTTACGCGGGTCGAGGTTTTTCTACGGTTCTGCCAGTTCCCCAAGACTGAACCTTTGGTCGCAGGGCGCGAAAGCGTCGTGCGGTCGAAACCGCCGAAGTGCCTGTCGCGCTTAATCGCGCAGGGTGCCAAGGCGTTCTAACCCGATAGTGTAGAATAAGTAGAAAAACAAACTCTCCGTCTTATCCACGGAGTTTAATACCATGAAAGCAGTCAATAAACTCGCCGTTCTGTTCAGTCTGATCGCGCTCTCCGCGCTCTCCGCCATCGCGAAGACCGAGGAGCAGGTCTACCTCGAATCGTGCCGCAAGGAGCCGGGTGTTCCCGTTCCCGTCGCTGTGGTCTCCCCCAGCGTCGGACCTGAATACGCCGGCACCACGGTGCAGCTCGAGTTCATTGTGGACGCGACGGGTAAGCCCGCTGATCTCAGCGTGAAGTCCGATACGGACAGCACGCTGGCGGCGGCCGTCACGGACGCAGTGAAAAAGTGGCGTTTCGCACCGGTGATCACCAATGGTGTGGCGGTGGCGACCAAAGTGTCGCTCCCGATCCGCATCGTTGACGATTCGCTGGCCGGAACCCGCTAATCAGCCAGTCAGTTAAATAATAAAGGAAACTACCAGGGGCGCTCTCGTTCGCGAGGGCGCCCCTGCTTCTTTTATGGGTTCGGGCCTGCACTCCGAGGCGTTCGAACGTGGATGGAGGTAGGCGGATGAAAGTTCGGATGCGTCGCTCTGGTGGAGGACAGAACGAAAAACGGCGGCCTGTTGGCCGCCGTTAGATTAAGATGGACAGATGCTTATGGGAAACGATCAGCGCTCGTCGGCTCCGGGCGCGGAGGAGTCGGTCGCCACAAGGGCGGTCAGGAGGAGCAGGACAATGACGGCGGGAAGCATGGTGTGGTGGTAGTCAGACGATAGGAAACGACAGAGATTAGATTGTTTCCCATAAAAGGGAATACGCCGGATTACGTATTATGGATGCCGGGGTGAAGGGAAGTGACGACTTATAGTCGTACGGTGAGACCCAAGAAAGACACGAAGCCCCATCGGGCGGCATGAATTTGCATAAGTAATTATATTCCAATAAAAAAAGCGGGGTCAATGGACCCCGCCCAAAACCGATGCGATCAGCGGCAGATCACTTCTTCTCCAACTGGAGCAGCTTGATGTCGCCGTTCATGGTGGCGACGCTGATCTCAGGGCCGCCGCCGTTGAGCGTGCCGGTGACGAGATTGCCACCGGAGATGACCGGCATGGTCGGCATCTTGAT
Source organism: Verrucomicrobiota bacterium (assembly GCA_026398065.1). Taxonomy (GTDB): domain Bacteria; phylum Verrucomicrobiota; class Verrucomicrobiia; order Opitutales; family Opitutaceae; genus GAS368. Next base: position 13,092 of record JAPLTR010000304.1, read on the forward strand.
GTTCAGGTTCCAGTTCCAATTGGCATCGGCGAAGCCTTCGCGGACGGCCTGAACGGCCTCCTTGGTGGCGGCGACGGCTTCGCGAGCCGCCTCGCGGGCGGCTTCGGCGGTGACGCGGGCGGCCTCGCGGATCTCCTCCTTGGTTTCGGCGTCGAGCGCGGGTTTGGCCGGAGCGGCGGCGGGGGCCGGCTTGGGGTTAGGGGCTTCCGGTCCCACCGGAGCCACGGGAGCTGCGGGAGCCTTGGGGGGCCGGACCCCCGTCGTACTACGGCGCGAACTGGACAGCGGGCGAGGGGCGGATTCGGTCTTGGTAACGAGGGCGGTCTCGTCGAAATCGGTCAGGACGGAGCCGTTCTGGGTGCGGAGCCGGACGCTGGCCTTGGCCTCGTTCGGGACTCGGAGGACGATCTCGCTGTTCATGGACGTGAACGAGAGGGGCTTGCCGTCGCGGAGTTCGGCAATGTTGGCGCGGATATCGCCGTTCATGGTCTCGACGAGCACTCCGCCGCGGATGCCGTCGAGGCGGACCGAGCCGTTGGTGTTTTTGATCTCGAGGTCGCCGGAGATGTCGTTGCAGGCGATATCGCCACCCCAGGAGCTTTGGATGATCACGCGGGTGTTGCGCGGGATGGTCAGGGTGAAGTCGGCGCCGTTGCCCTTGAAGCTTTCGCTGATGGCATCGAGCATGACGACATTGTCCTTCTCGGCGAGGCCGAAGCTGGTGGCGGCGGTGAGGACACGGAGACCGTCCTTGTTCTTGGCCTTGCTGACGGGTTTGGCGGAGGATTTGACGGAGACCTCGGTGGCGTCGGTGCCGGTGATGCGGACATTGCCGTGGCCGAGGGCGACCTTGAGCGTGCCGGGTTTGGCGGGATCGGAGAATTTGATCGTGGTCACGCCGTCCTCGGCGCGCGCGGCGGTGAGGAAGCAGGCCGCCAGGAAGGCGGCGATCAAGAGGGAGGGAAACAAACGAGAGCGCATGGGAATGGAGACTGAAGGGTTAATGATGGTGGATGAATTCCCCGTTCGCGGGAGATCAGTGGGTTGGTTGTGGAAAGGGATCAGAGCTGGGCGAGGGCGCGGCGGGCGGCATCGCGGACGCTGACGTCGACGGATTCGTTCTGCGCCATCTTCTCAAGGACGGGGCCGGCGGCGCGGTCGCGGGCGGCGGCGACGAAATCGATCATCTCGAGCTGCACGAGGGGATTTTCCTCGCGGGGCAGGGCGCCCAGGACGCCCGAGCGCACGAGCTGGCGGTCGGCGTGCGGATAGAGGGCCTCGAGGGCGCGGAGACGGACGTTGGCGCTCGGGTCCCAGGCGAGGGCGAGGATGAGATCGTCGAGGACCTTGTCGTCGGGCTTCTCGGTGCTGGCGGAGGCCAGGACCTCGCGGAGACGCTCGTTGGCGGGGCCCTCCTGCTGCTGGAGAATCCGGCGGCCGACGAGCTGGGTCATCTTGGCCATCTTGCCGAGCTGGTCGGCCTGCTTGCCGATCTGGTCGCGCATGGAGGCGAGTTCGCGGCGGGTAGTCTCATCCGGTCCGGCGGAGCGGGTGCCGGCGAAGAAGCCGATGGCCACCAGGGCGCAGCCGGCGACCGGGGAGAGAATCCAGGTAAAAAGGGAGAGGCGGCGGGCGCGATGCTGGCGGGCGGCGACGGTGCGGACGCTGGCGGCGGAGTTTTTCTCCTCCTCCAGCATGGCGTAAAAATTCTGGCGCAGACGCGGCGTGGGGGCGGGGTCGGGCATGGCGTCGAGGGCGGCGAGGGTTTGGCTGAGGGCGGAGAACTCCCGCTGGCAGTCAGGGCAGGAGGCGAGGTGGGCGCGGGCGGCCGGCTGCGCGCCGGCGGGAGTGCGGCGGTCAAGCAGTTCGGGAAAAATGTCGCGGGCGGCTTGGCAGTTCATGAGCGAAAATGGGTCGGAAATCAGAGGGCGGAGACCGGAATGGTCAGAAGCAGTCGCAGGTCAGTTCGAGCGCTGCTGTTGCAGTTGGAAATACACGTTGCGGAGTTCGTGGAGCGCGCGGTGGGCGCGGACCTTGGCGGCGCCGACGGAACACTCGAGGATGCCGGAGATTTCGGCAAAGGAGAGTTCCTGGAAGCGGGCGAGGAGGAGGACTTCGCGGTCGTCGCGGTCGAGGCGGGAGAGGGCGGTATGCAGGAGGGCGTGGTCGTCGCGGACGGTGGCGTGGTCGCCGGCGTCGGGCGCGTCGTCGGCAAAGTCCTGCAGGTCGACGGGATCGGTGGCGTGGGGCGCGGCGTTCGTCTTGCGGAAGTGGTCCGCGGCGCAGCGGCGCGCGAGGTGGTACATCCAGGCCGTGAAGCTGCCGTCGTCACGATAGGTGTGACGGTACTTGAGCATGCGCTGGAAGACCGTCTGGGCAACGTCCTCCGCCGCCGTGCGCTGGCCGGTGAGTTTCACCAAGAAGCCAAAAAGCGGGCCATGGTGGCGTTCGAAGAGTTCGCCAAGCGCGTCGAGTTCGCCGTCGCGGACGGCGAGCATCAGGGCGTGGTCGGAGCGTTGTTCGGTGGGGGAGTCCACGGGAGCGGCGGCGCGGTCTTTAACCACGAAGGACTGGGAAGGAACATGAATTTCTGAGGTGGCGGCGATCACGGCGGCGGCGGGACATGGTTGGTAGTGCTGAAGGAAACCGCGCGGGAGGGAATTGGTTACCGGAAATTTTCGTGGTGTTCAACCGGGGGAGTTCGTGGTTCAAGACCGGCATGAAACGTCGCGATTTCCTCGTCCG
>JAPLTR010000581.1 GCA_026398065.1 Verrucomicrobiota bacterium
GCAAGCCGGTGCAGCAGGGCGCGCGCGCGCGCCTCAAGCCCGGCGTCACCTGGGAATCGCTCGCGGCGCTGACGCCCGACGAGATCCGCGCGCAGGACCTTTTTCCCGCGGGCTTCCAGCCGCTGCCGCATCCGAACCACCCCGAGGGCGGCATGCTGTTTCCCCATTTCGCGATCGAGGAGCTCCAGCGGCAGGAGCAGCGGGACCTCGCGCGCTTCGACCTCGATTTCGACCTGCCGGATCATCTGCTGCCGGAGTTCCCGGCCGCGATCTTCCTGACCACGCGGCCCGACCTCGGCGACGTCTCACACGGCCAGGTCGTCACGCTCGACAACTACTTCGCACTGTTCAACGGCCTGCTCAACCCGAAGCAGCTCGAAGGGCTGCGACTCCTCATCACGCCCTTTCCCCAGCAGCAGTTCAACGCGACCGAGGACCGCCGCTCCCTCCGGCCGAGCCGCGGCGTCGCCTGCTTCGACTGCCACGCCAACGGCCACACCAACGCCGCGACGCATCTCGCCGGCGACGCGCGCCCGCAGGCCTTCCGCCACCGTATCGACACCCCGACGTTGCGCGGGATGAACGTGCAGCAGCTCTTCGGCTCGCAGCGCGCGATGAAGAGCGTCGAGGACTTCACGGAGTTCGAACAGCGCGCGGCCTACTTCGATGGCGACCCCGTCATCGCCGCCAAGAAGGGCGTCAACCCCCTTGAGCGCGGCAGTCAGGTGCACGCGATGGCGGAGATGCAGGCGCTGTTCGATTTTCCGCCCGCGCCCAAACTCAACGTGTTCGGCAAACTCGATCCTCAGCGGGCCAGCGCCATCGAGCTGCGCGGGCAGGACCTGTTTTTCGGCAAGGCCAAGTGCGCGACCTGCCACGTGCCGCCGTACTACACCGACAACTCGATGCACAACCTGCAGACCGGCCGCTTCTACCGCGCGCAGCTCGTGCGCGGCGCGATGACGACCGCCGACGGACCGATCAAGACCTTCGCACTGCGCGGCCTCAAGGACTCGCCGCCCTACCTCCACGACGGCCGGCTGCTGACGCTCGCCGACACGGTGGAGTTCTTCAACCTGATCCTTGAAACGCACCTCAGTGCCGGCGAGAAGACCGACCTCGAGGCGTTCCTCCGCACGTTGTAGAGCACGCCGCGCGAGCCTGAACTCAGGCCGCCCGCCGGGCGGCGGCTTTGGCGGCGCTGCGCTGCCGGAGCTTCCGCGCCGCCACGAGCAGCCCGATGACCCCGCCGGCGAGCGCCGTCGTGGTGGCGGGCTCCGGGATCGCCGCGACGGGCACGGAAATCGCATTCGAGTCGAGCGTCACCGCGCCTGTGGAAGCCAGAATGCGGCCGTCGATCGTCGCACCCGGATTGACGGTCACGGAGGTGAACGCCAGGACGCTCCCGACGAAGATGGACGAGTTCCCCAGAGTCGCCGAAGTCCCCACCTGCCAGAAGACGTTCTCGGCGCGGGCACCGTTGGTCAGCAGGATCTGGCTGCCGACGGCGGTCGTGAGCGTGGAGCCGATTTGAAAGATGAAAACCGAATCGGATGAACCGTTGCCATCGAGGGTGACCGTGCCCGTGACGCCGATCGTCGTCGCCGAATGATAGACGCCCGGCAGCAACGTGGAGCCGGCAAAGGCCGTGACCCCGGTGACCGTCGCCGCCTGCCCTGAGGCAAAATTGATGGCGGTGGTCAGATCGGCCTGGGCCGACTGCGCCGTGCTGTCGTTGAGGTGCACGGTGCCGTTCACGATGCTGGGGGACCCCGTCACCGATACGCCGGGGCTGATGCCGACATCGCCGCTGATGACGGTCGTGCCGGTGCTGGTCACGCTGGTGGCACCGAGCACGCCGAAGGTCGCGGCGGAACCGAGCGGCACCACGATCTGGGCGTTCAAATCCACGGCAAAAAGGACGAGAGCAAACAGCGAGAGGCACGACAGCCGGTGGGTTTTCATTTTGAGTGGTGTTGAGTGTAAGCCGGCGAGACCGGACCGAAAGGAGCAGACCGTCTCGGTCAGGACCGTGCATCCCGATCCTCTCCCCGCAATTGTTGCCGCGCCCCGGAGCCTACCAGTCGGGGGCATTCCACCATATGGGGTGAAGACCGGCCGCCGCCCTCCCCCTCGAAAGAGGGATGTGAGCATCGGGAGGTTTCACTACCCTGAAAAAAACCTCTCCGGTGCGCCGCGCAGGCCACCGTCGCCCCCAACTCTCACCCTGCATCTCTCTCCCTGCCCTTCCCCCGTCCCGGTCAACCTGCCACCCAGGTTGGGACAGTTTATTGACCCCTTCGCCGGGGTCATCTCCGCGTAACGATCAACTTTCGAGCGCGTCATTCTCCCCTCCCCGGCCAACCCTTTCGGCCCATTTTCTGACCCTACCATGCACCCGTCCGCCCATCCCTCAAACCCTCTCGTCACCCCCCTGACGAAAACCGCCGTCCTCGCGCGGCTCCTCGCCGTCACGGTCGCCTCCGCCGCGCTGGCCCGCGCCCAGCCGGCCCCCGCCCCGACCGCCCCGGCCGCGGCCGCGGAGGAGGAGATCGTCAACCTCTCGCCCTTCGTCGTCGGCTCCGCCGCCGACAGCTCCTGGGTCGCGACCACCACCCTCGCGGCCAATCGCACCAACCAGGAGATCGCCAAGGTGCCCGCGACCATCAACGCCATCACCGCGGATTTCATCCGCGACCTGAACCTCGGCACCCTGGAAGAGGCCGCGTCCTTCGTCGCCGGCCTCACGGTCCAGCCCCGCCTCGAATCTCGCAACGACGACGGCCGCCTGACCTTCCGCGGCCTCACGGCGGCGCCCAACACCTCGCGCAATTTCTTCATGTGGTACGTCCCATCCGACACGTACAACGTCGAGCGCATCGATTTCAGCCTGGGCTCGAACTCCCTGATGTTCGGCGACGCCGCACCCGGCGGCCAGGCGACCACGTACACCAAGCGCCCGCAGTTCCGCACCTTCACCGAGGCCTTCGCGAGCGTGTCCAGCTTCGGCACCTCGCGCGTGCAGATCGACGCCAACGCGTCTTACAAGAAACTCTTCGCGCTGCGCTTCAACGCCGTGAATCGCAACGATTCGAGCTACATCCACCACACCTACCAGCGGCAGAAGGCCGTGGATCTCTCCCTCTTGATCCGGCCGTTCAAGACCACCACGATCACGCTCGAGGGCGAGCGCGGCAAGCAGGTGCGCCGCCGCGGCGAAAACGCCGTGGGTATTTTGGATACGGCCGCCGCCGGACTCGCGCTCAACCAAAACAACCGCTGGTACTACACGTCCGACGGCACGATCTACCAGCGCCCGAGCGCCGCGATTTCCGGCACCAACACCACGTCCGCGAGCGGCAACACCCTCTCCCTTCTCTCCGGCCAGACTGCCGACGTGCTGATGCCCACCGGCGTGCGCAAGACCTACTACGGCTACACCCGCTACCTCGATGTGCTCGGCCCCCTCGACTACCTCGACCGGCCCTACAACGTGTTTCAGGCGACGATCAACCAGGCGATCGGCAAGCTGCAGATCGAGCTGGCCTACAACCAGCAGTTCCAGCACCAGCAGCGGAACGACAATTCCTTCGGCACGACGCAGTCGCCGCCGGTGATCAATGTCGACGGCTCCGGCCGGCCGTTCATGGACATGACCGGCACCACCCAGTACAAGGATTTCGGCAACATCGTGAACGCCGGCCGCATCTCCGCGGCCTACCCCTTCACCTTCGGCAAGTGGATGAAGCAGTACGTCGTCCTCTCCGCGCTGCGCCAGAAGGACTTCGCGCACAATCGCCGCTACGTCCTCGTGAACGACGCGGGCGCCGGCACCATCCAGAACAACATCATCACGATGCGCGCGTATTTCGACGATCCCCGCATCGACACCAACGAATACTGGTCGCAGTTCGAGCTGGCGAAGATGCCGCGGACCGCGACGTTCCAGCCGAAACTCATCGAGACTTACGCCAACACCGCGCCGTTCGTCGACATCCGCTACCAGCGCAATGTGTCGGTCTCGACGTTCGGCGAGTACTTCGGCGGGCGGCTCACCTCGATGGCGGGCGTCACCTTCAGCCGCGTCAGCCGCAAGATCCCGGCGCTCTCCAACTACACGTTCGATTCGCGCGGGCTGATCCGCGACCCGGGCCTCCCCGACGAAAACCCCGGCGCGTACGTCTACGACCCGGGTTATGACCTGGGCGCACGGAGCACGATGGCCGGCGCGACCTACCAGCTGCTCAAGCGGGACGCCGCCAGCGTCATCGTGTACGGCAACTATTCGCAGTCGTTCAACTGGCAGTCGGGCACCACGTTTTTCGGCCAGACGCTCGGCCCGATCCTCGGCGTGACGCACGAGGCGGGCCTCCGCGGCGATCTGTTCGGCCAGATGCTGAGCTACCAGTTTTCCGCCTCCAACACCAAGCGGCAGAACGTCGCCTACGTGTGGAATCCCGACAGCCTGTCCGCCGTCCAGCTCGAGGACCTGATCAATCCGAACGACCTCACGCCCACGAGCGCCGGCTACGTGCCGGTCACCTCCAGCATCGTCGGCAGCGAACGGCGCACCGTGAACTCCGGCGAGGAGTCCAACGCCCTCGAGCTCACACTGCAGGCCCGCCGGTGGCACGGCCTGCAGGCGCGCGTCACCGCCTCCACGATCCGGGTGAGCTCCGCGCCGGACTTCACGACGTTCAAGGCGTTGCTCGACGCCGCGGTCGCCCGCACCGCGGCCGCCCGCGCGCCCGGCGGCAACATCGCGATGGCGGAGGTCCAGGCGAACCTCGACAACGCCACGTCGATCTACAATTCCGCCACCACGACCAAGAAGGTCACCGGCCTGCGCAGCGCGCCCTACAACGCGAGCTTCGTGCTCGACTACGAGATCCCCAAGGTGCGCGGCCTCCGCCTCGGCCTCACCGGCGTGATCTCGCCCGACTACAATGTGGGCGTCTACAATGGCGTCGCCTACAAGGCGGGCGGACGCTTCCCGCTGGCGACGTACGTGATCTACGACCGCAAGATCGCGGGCCACCGCTGCTCGTTCCGCGGCGGCGTGCAAAACATCTATGACGTGATCAACGGCAGCAGCGACTACCGGAAAACGGGCACGACCGCGTTCAACAACGCGACCCAGTCCCCGAACTACGTCTACCGCTACGTGGACCCGACGACGTACTCCGCGTCGCTCAACGTGCAGTTCTAAGCCCGCCCTCAGACCGTCAGCAGGCTGACAAACTGCCGCATCTCCGCCGACGGCTGGCCCGCCGGGCGCGCAAAGACATGGGCGATCATCGGTGCCTCGCGGAGCGCGATCACCGCGGCGCCGTGGTCGACCACGCGCGCCAGCGAGGCGGGCAGGAGGGCGATCCCCGCGCCCGCCGCGACCATGATCGCCACGGCCTGGGCCCGGGGCGACTCGAGCACGATCCGCGGCCGGAATCCGGCCCGGCCACAGACCGTGCGCAGGTACGCCGCAAACGCCGGGGCCGCCTCGCCCGACACCGCCACCAGCGCCTCGCCCGCCCGG
>JAPLTR010000991.1 GCA_026398065.1 Verrucomicrobiota bacterium
CAGCGCCTCGGCCTCGGCGTCGACATGGCCACCGGCACCGGCTGGCCTTTCGGCGGCCCCTGGGTCACGCCCGCCGACGCCAACACCAAGGCTGCCCTGAAAGACGGCAAGCTCGTCGGCGAGCCCACCAAGCAATTGGTCAAGCGCCCCGCTCCGGGCGGCGAAGGCTTCGTCCTCGACCCCTACTCGCCCGACGCCCTGGGCCGCTACCTCGCGAAGTTCGACGCGGCGTTCAGCAATAACAAACTCCCCCGCGGCCTCGTCCGCGGCCAGTTCCACGACTCCTTCGAGTACTACGGCGCCAACTGGACCACGCAGCTCCCCGAGGTCTTCCGCGAGATGCACGGTTACGATATCCAGGACTACGCCGCCGCCCTACTCGCCAAGCCCGGCGATCCCGCCGTCGCCGGCATCGACCGCGAGACCCTCGGCCGCGTGAAGAGCGACTACCGCGAAGTCCTCGCCCGCCTCCATCTCGACTACCTCCGCGCCTGGGTGAAGTGGTCGCACGACCACGGCTTCCTCGTCCGCAACCAGTCCCACGGCGCCCCCGGCAACCTCCTCGATCTCTACGCCAACGCCGACATCGCCGAGACCGAGATCTTCGGCTCCACCCCCTTCCCAATCCCCGGTCTCCGTCGCGACGCCGCCGATATCGCCAACAACAACCAGGACCTTCCCGAGTCTCTCGTCGTCCGCATGGCGTCCTCCGCCTCGCACGTTGCCGGCCACCCCCTCGCCTCCAGCGAGAGCGCGACGTGGCTCCGCGATCACTGGAAGGAGTCGCTCGCCTTCGTGAAGCCCGAGCTCGACCGCATTTTCGCCGACGGCATCAACCACGTCTTCTACCATGGCGCCGTGTTCTCCCCGTCCGACGCCCCCTGGCCCGGCTGGGTTTTCTACGCCGCCACGCAGTTCAATCCCAACAACACCTGGTGGGAGGACTTCGGCGCCCTCAACCGCTACGTCGCCCGCGTCCAGTCCGTCCTGCAACGCGGCTCGCCCGACAACGACATCCTCCTCTACTGGCCCTTCGCCGATCTCCTCGATGATGAAGCCGGCACCGTGAAAACCTTCACCGTCCACAACGTGAAGTGGCTCCCCGACCAGCCCGCCGGCAAGATCGCCCGGGCGCTCATGGACAAGGGCTATACCTTCGACTACCTCTCCGACGCCCAGCTTCAGGAAACCCGCACCGAGTCCGGCGCGCTCATCACCGGCGGCAAGACCCGCTACCAGGTCATCGTCGTCCCCGCCACGCGCCGCATGCCCGTCGCGACGCTGAAGAAACTCGCCGCCCTCGCTTCTAGCGGCGCAAAAATCATCTTCGAAAAACTCCCCGAAGACGTCCCCGGCTTCGGCCGCCTCGCCGCCCGCCGCGCGGAGTTCAAGACCACCCTCGGCCAGCTCGGCTCCAAAGTCAGTGTCAATGGTGATATCCTCGCTGCCGTCGCTCCCCACGCCCGCCGGGAAGCTCTCGCTGATGCCGGCCTAAGTTTCATCCGTCGGGAAAGTAGCCCGAACTCACATTCCTATTTCGTCACCAATCTCACGGCCAAACCGTTCGATGGCTGGGTTCAGCTCGGCACGCTCGCCACCGCCGTGCGGATCGTCGATCCGCTCACCGATCGTCACGGTCTGTCGAAACTCAGAGGGAGCCAGAACAGTCCCGAAATCTATCTTCAGATCGCCCCGGGAGAATCGTTCATTCTCCTCGCAACGCCAGACGGCGTAGAAATCCGAGGACCGGCCTGGCCCTACCGCCAGCCCGCCTCCGCCCCCGTCGCCCTCACCGGCACTTGGAAAATCGCCTTCACGAAAGGCGGTCCCGAACTCCCGCCCGCCCTCGAAACCACCGCCCTCAAATCGTGGACCGAACTCGGCGGCGACGAAGCCCGGCGCTTCGGCGGCACCGCCCGCTACCGGCTCGAATTCGACGCTCCCGCCGCCAAGGCCGACGACTGGCTCCTCGATCTCGGCGATGTCCGCGAGAGCGCCCGCGTCATCCTCAACGGCCAGCCCGTCGCCACCGCCTGGAGCCTCCCCTTCCGGGTGCGGATCGCCGCCACCCTCCTGAAGCCCGGCCGCAACGTCCTCGAACTCGACGTCACCAACCTCGCCGCCAACCGTATCCGCTACATGGATCAGAACAAACTTCCCTGGAAAATCATGCGCGACTCCAACGTCGTGAACATCAACTACCGCCCGTTCGACGCCAGCGGCTGGCCGTTGACCCCCTCGGGTCTCCTTACCCCCGTCACCCTGACACCGCTCAAGGCCGTCACGCCGTTGACTGACTGAGGCCGCCCCCCTGCGCGGTCGGCGGGCGCAAACTTCCGTCAAAAGCCTGGCGGGGACACGCCCTCCTTGCAGGCCCCACCGTTCCTGCCAG
>JAPLTR010000715.1 GCA_026398065.1 Verrucomicrobiota bacterium
CCAGCCGCTGTCAATCGCCGCCGCCCTTCTGGGAATCATCGGCCTGCTCTGTTCCGTGATGATCTACGTCGATACGCACCGCACCTTCTGGCGTTTCGCGCAGACCGCCCCGCGCTTCCTCGGCACCGGCGCCCTCTTCGCCCTCGCGCCGGTCGCTCCTCGTGCCGCCGCCCTCCTCCTCGCCGCCAAGCTCGCTTGGGAGTCGCGCACGTTCTTCCACGGTGAGATCTCCGCGCGCCTCCAGCGCGGTCCGCTCGCGCGCGCCGTCCTCACGCGCGATCTGCTCGGCGTCGTCGCCGTGATCCTGCTGGTGGTGATTCCGGAAGGACTGAGTAGTCTGATCGCCGTGCCCCTCCTCCTGCTCGGCGAAATCGCCGAACGCCACCTGTTCTTCCGCGCCGTCGACGCCCCGAAAATGCCCGGTCAGCCCGCCGCATGAGTCTCCCCGACGCCCTCGAAAATCTCCTGCACGCCCGCACCGGTCCGATGACGACCGAGCTCGTGCAGCATCCCGCCGACCACGGCCTCGGGCTCGGCCGCGTGCCCGCACGCCTCGCGCCCGCCGCGACCACCAACATGGTCTGCGGTTTCTGCAGCACCGGCTGCTCGCTGCGCGTCCATCTCGATGCCGAGGGTCAGGCCATCAACCTCTCCGCCGACCCCGACTACCCCGTCAATCTCGGCATGGCCTGCCCCAAGGGCTGGGAGGCCCTGACTCCGCTCGCCGCCCCCGACCGCGTCACCGCGCCGCTCCTGCGCACCTCGCGCGACGGCGCGCTCGTTCCCACCGACTGGCCGACCGCCCTCGCGACCTTCACCGAGAAAATGAAGGGCATCCAGCGCGACCACGGCTCGCAGGCGATCGCGTTTCTCAGCACCGGCCAGATCGTGATGGAGGAGATGGCCTTCCTCGGCGCGCTCTTCAAGTTCGGCATGGGCGCGCTGCACTGCGACAGCAACACCCGCCAGTGCATGGCCACCTCGCACGTCGCCTACAAGCAGTCGTTCGGCTTCGACGCCCCGCCCTTCACCTACGCCGATTTCGAGGAGAGCGACGCGCTCATCTTCATCGGCGCCAACCCCTGCATCGCGCACCCCATCATGTGGCAGCGCGTGATGATGAATCAGCGGAACCCCGAGATCGTCGTCGTCGATCCCCGCGCCACCGAGACCGCGCAGGCCGCCACCCTCCACGTCGCGCTCCGCCCTAAATCCGACCTCACCTTCCTCTACGGCCTTGCGCATCTCCTCATCGCCCGCGGCACGGTGAAACCCGATTTCATCGCCGCCCACACCTCCAATTACGAGGCCTTCGCCGCCTTCGTCGCCACCTTCACCCCCGAGCATACCGCCGCCGAGACCGGCGTTCCGCTCGCGACGCTGCACCGCCTCGTGGAGATCATCGCCACGCGCGAGCGCGTGTCCTTCTGGTGGACGATGGGCGTCAACCAGAGCCACGAGGCCACCCGCACCGCGCAGGCCATCATCAACCTTGCGCTGATGACCGGCCACATCGGCCGCCCCGGCACCGGCGCCAACTCCATCACCGGCCAGTGCAACGCCATGGGGTCGCGCCTCTTTGGCAACGCCACGTCCCTCCTCGGCGGCTACGACACCGCCAATCCCGCCCACCGCACGCACGTCGCCGGTGTCCTCGGCCTCGACGCCGCGCTCATCCCGGACCGCCCCGGCTACGCGTATGATCAGATCCTGGACGCCATCGAGCGCGGCGAGATCCGCGGCCTCTGGGTCATCGCCACCAACACCGCCCACTCGTGGATCAACCAGTCCCGCGCGCGCACGCTCCTCGCGAAGCTCGATTTCCTCGTCGTGCAGGACATGTACGCGACGACCGAGACGGCCCAGCTCGCCGACCTCGTGCTGCCCGCCGCCGGCTGGGGCGAGAAGGACGGCATCCTCATCAACAGCGAACGCCGCCTCGGTGTCGTGAAAAAAGTCTCCCGGGCCCCTGGCCAGGCCCTCAGCGACTTCGCGATCTTCCAGCTCGTCGCCCAGGCCTGGGGCTGCGGAGAGATGTTCCGCGAATGGTCCTCGCCCGAAGCCGCGTTTCAAATCCTGAAAAGACTCTCCGCCGGCCAGCCCTGCGATTTCACCGGTATCCGCGACTACGCGCACATTTCCGCCGAAGGCGGTATTCAGTGGCCGATGGCCGCGCCAAGTTTCTCTTCGACGCCCCGCGTCCAATGCCCGAGCCGCCCGACGCGGCCTATCCGTTCATCCTCCTCACCGGCCGCGGCTCCTCCGCGCAATGGCACACCGGCTCGCGCACCGACAAGAGCGCGGTCCTCCGCAAGCTCGCGCCCACGGTGCTCACCGCCGAGATCAATCCCGACGACGCCCACCGCCTCGGCATCGACGCCGGCGACCGTGTGACCGTCCGCTCGCGCCGCGGTGAGGCCGAGGCGATCGCCGTGGTCACGCCGACGATCGCCGCCGGGCAGATCTTCCTGCCGATGCACTTCGGCACGGTGAACCGCCTGACCTTTCCGTCCTTCGATCCCCACTCCCGCCAGCCGAGCTACAAGGCCTGCGCGGTCAGCGTGAGCCGCGCCGAATAGAGTCTGAAATCGAAAAACTGTGGGAGGGGCTCTACGCTCCGACGAGGTGCGGGCCCATAAAGTCGGGGCGTAAAGCCCCTCCCACAGCTTCCAGAGTTCGTCACCACCGCACAAAAAAGGGCGGACTGAAGTCCGCCCCGCTTGTTCCCCGTTGGCC
>JAPLTR010000617.1 GCA_026398065.1 Verrucomicrobiota bacterium
CGGCGGCGGCGATCATGGCGATGGATCTCGTGATCACCGTCGACACCTCGGTCGCGCATCTGGCCGGGGCGCTCGGCAAGCCGGTGTGGGTGCTGCTGCCGTTCGCGCCGGACTGGCGGTGGCTGCTGAACCGCTCCGACAGCCCCTGGTATCCGACGGCGACGCTGTTTCGACAGACCGCGCCGACGGACTGGGTCGGACCGCTCGCCGACCTGGCGATGCGGTTGAAAGAACTGAACGTGGGCGTCGCAGCCTGACCGCACGCCGGACCGGCTAAGGACGTAGTGCCGTGAAGGCGGTGCCGCCGAGAATCAGAGCGGCCCCGATGAGTTCCTGGGCCGTGAAGTGTTCGTGAAAGAAGACCGCGCCGCCGAGGGCGATGCCGAGCGGCACGAGCATCTGAAGCAGCGAACCCTCCGCGACGGAGAGGTCCCGGAACGAGCGGGTCATCGCGATCTGGCCGACCCCTGCGCAGACGCCGGCGGCGATCATGACGGCCCAAGCCAGCCACGAGACGGGCTCGGGATGGAGGGCGGCGGGAACGGCGCAGAGGATCAGACCATAGACGCACTGGGCGGCGAAAATCGTCGAGGTATGTTCGGTGGCGTGGAGTTGGCGGATGGTGACGACAATGTAGGCGGAACCAAGGGCCACGACGATGGCGAGGAGGTCGTAGAGGCTCGCGTGCGAGCCGGCGCCGAAGGCGTTGGTGAGCAGGGCGAGACCGGTGAGGGCGGCGACACCGCCGGTGGCGAGGGCGGGATGAAACCGCTCGCCCAGCATGACGACGGCCATGAGCGCACCGAAGATGACGTAGGTGTTGTTGATGAACGTCGCGCGGCCGGCGCCAAGATGGACGACCGTGAAATAGAAACCGGCCACGCCCAGGCTGCCGACGAGCCCGCGGCTGATGAGCTTGGAGTTGCGGAAAAGGTGGGTGGGCTCGAAGCCCTGGCGATACACCGTGAGGATGAGCGCCAGACCGACGACGAAGCGGGTGCAGGAAATCAGCCAGACGTTGACCGACTGGACCTGGCCGAGCGCGCGGATCAGGAGGACGTTGACCGTGAAGGCCGCGGCGGAAAGCACCATAAGCGCGAGGCCGCGGGCATGGTGGTTGGGAGGCGCGGGATTCATCGGATCGGAAATCCAAGCGGGTCCGGCGTCCCAATGAAATGGAAAACTCTGCGCGGGTGGGCGCAGAGAGGGCGAATAACGCAGGGGCGCTGCCGAAGGGCAGGCGCCTAGGACTTGGGTGCGACCGCGACCGTCACCGTGTCGCCGGCCCGGAGGAGGGCGTTGGGGTTGATGATGACGGCGGTCGTGGGCGAGAGGGCGGCGGAGGTGACCTCGACGGTGGCGCCAAAGTTGCGGCCGGGGAGCACGTCGACGAAGGCGACCTTGCCGGTCTGCACGACGGCGAGGGAACTCTGGCCGGCGCGGGTGATGAGGGTGTTGGTCGGCACAAGGTAGGTGCCCGCCATCGGGGTGAGGTCGAAGGTCGCGGTGCCGGTGAGGCCGGCGGGGAGCGCGAGGTCCTTGTTTCCGAGCAGCAGTTCGACGCGCATCGTGCCGGCGGCGGGATCGAAGACGCGGCTCGAACGCGCGACGGTGGCGTCGAAGGTGCGGCCGGGAAATTCGTTGAAGCGAACGCGGGCGCGGGTCTCGGCGGAGAGGCGCAGCGCGAGGTCGGGCGTGGCGTTGAGCACGAAGCGCAGGGTGTCGATGCGCACCAGGTAGTAGAGCCAGCCCTCGGCCGTGGCGGCGTCGCCGCGCACGCGGTCGCCGCGGTCGAAGTTGCGGGCGGCCACGACGGCGTCGAACGGAGCGCGCACGGTGGCGAAGTTTCGTTGTTCCTCGAGGCGGGCCAGATCGGAGCGGGCGACGCGCAGGGCGGCGTCGCCGACATCGGCGTTGGCGGTGCGCTGGTCGGCGTCCTCGCGGGAAATGGCGTTGGTGCCGAGGAGATTGGCGGAGCGGGTGGCGAGGGCGCGGGTGTTGGCGGCGCGGGCCTCGGCCTGCTCGACATTAGCCTTGGCGGACTCGACGGCACGCTCGAGGTCGGGGACATCGACGACGGCAAGGATGTCGCCGGCCTTGACGAGG
>JAPLTR010000836.1 GCA_026398065.1 Verrucomicrobiota bacterium
CTTTGGCCTGCTGGCGATCGGAAAGGCACCCACGAGCCGCTACGACCGGATGTCGGGCATCCACGCGGCCCTGCGGGCGCGCGGGCTGGACTTCGACGCGTGCACGGTCTCGCTCGACCACCTGCACGAGCGCGCCAACGATTTTGCCTACGGACGGAATCTGGCGGTGAGTTTTCTCCAGCTCGCGCACCGGCCCACGGCGCTGCTGGCGCTCAACGACGAGATCGCCATCGGCGCGCTTCGCGGGCTGACGGAGGGGGCCTGAAGCTCCCCCGCGACATGTCGGTGACGGGTTTTAACAATCAGCCCGTGGCCGAGATGACCACGCCCACGCTGACGACGGTGAACCAGAACATCGACACGACGATCGCGACAGCGGCGGAGATTCTACTCGCGCAGCTCGACACGCCGCCGCGCGCGAAGCCCGTGGTGCGCATGATCACGGGCGACCTCATCGTCCGCGAATCGACCGGGCCGGCGCGGGCGGGTTGAGCGGTCCCTCGGGTCCGGCGGCGCCGCCTCAGTGCTTCGCGAGGTGCTGCTTGGCGCGCTCGGCGACCGCGACCCAGTGCAGGGGCGGGATGACGGGGCCCATGTGGCGGACCGTCTCGGCGCCGAGGATGGAGGCGATCTCGCCGCAGACCGGGAGCGACAGGCCGCGGAGGTAGCCGGAGAGGAAGCCGGCGGCCCAAGCATCGCCCGCGCCGTTGGCGTCGATGGCGTCGGCGACGACGACCGGGGCGATGCGGTGAAGCTCGGTGCCGCGCGCCACCCAGGCGCCGTCCTTGCCCAGCTTCACGGCGGCGGTGCCGCCGTAGGCCGCGAGCCGGCGCGTATGGGCGGCGTAGTCGTCGGCGGTCTTGGCGGGAAGCTCAGGGAACAGTTCGCGGATTTCGTCCTCGTTGGCCACGACGAGGTCGAGGCCGGTGGTGAGCTGGGCGAGCAGCCAGTCGCGCGCGAAGCGCACGATCTCGAAGGAGGCGAGGTCGAGACTGACCTTGCAGCCGGCGGCGCGCGCCGAGGTGAGGACGGCGTCGGCGAGCGGGCGGTTGAAGGCGATGTAGCCCTCGACGTGGGCCATCCGGCAGCCGGCGAAATCGGCCGGGGAGACCTCGGCGGGCGAAAACGAGAACACCGCGCCGAGCTCGGTGCGCATGGTGCGCTGGGCGTCGGGCGTGGTGAGGATGAGGCAGCGGGCGTTGGGGAGGGTACTGTGTTTGTACCGGCGCGTGTCGACCCCGATGGCCGCGAAGTGCGCGGCGTAGGCGCGGGCGGTCTCGTCGCCGCCCAGCTTGCCGACGAACGTGGTGGTGAGACCGAGGCGGGCGGCGTTAAAGGTCGTGTTGGCCGCCGAACCGCCGGGCATCGGCGTGGGCGCGGCGGGCAGCAGGCCGATCAGCCGCACCAGCTCGTCGGGCGGGATGTTGACCGAGCCGCCCTTCTCGCCGGCGTGGGCGAGAAAGGACTCGGGCACGGTGGCCACGAGGTCCATGATCGGCGCGCCGACGCCGACGAGATCGAATTGGACGGAGGACGAGGGAACGGACGACGTGGACATGGCGATGCGAAGGTGGGCGGGTGGAGGCGCGGCTGCGGAGCGGGGGGGGGGGATTTAACCGGTGACGTTGAGGCTCGTGGCGAGGAGCACCTCGTCGTCGATCTCGATGAGGAGCTCGTACTCGCCGGCGCCGGGGAAGGAGAGGTTGCGGATCTCGTTGATGAGATTGATGCGGTGCAGGGGGCTCTGCGACTCGAAGGGGCGCTCGAGGAGCTTCTGCGGCGGCGTGCCCTCGAGACCCATCGAGATCTTCAGCGAATGCTTGCCGGGCGACACGTCGCTGATCGTGAGAAACCAGATCATGAACGGGTGCGTGACGGGAAACTGTCGCGCCTGGATGTTCGAGAAAATGCCGAGGATGGTGTGCTTGCCGGAGCCGGGGTCGATGTGGACGCCGTCACAGGTAAGCCAGGCGAGGAGTTGCGGTTTGGATTGCACGGGGGTGCAGCAGGGCGGGGCGGGCGGCGGGGGGCAAATCATTTTGCTTGGAGGCGCGGGACCGGCGCGGCTTTGTGACACCGTGCTGCTCGTGCTGCTCTCGCAAATCCCAGCGTCGCCGGGTGTGGACTCGCTCGCGGACTACCCCCGCTGGCTGGTCGTGGCGTGCGTGACGATCGTGCTGGCGGCGGCGATCTGGGTGGTGATGAAGCTGCTGAAGTGGACGTTGTGGCTCCTGCTGTTTGCGGTGCTGGTCCTCGGGCTCGGCACGGCGGGCTGGATGCTGCTGCGGTAGGGGCGAAAGAGATTTTCGAACTTTGTCTTGCGCGGGCTAAACACGGGTCGTCAACCTTGGCACCCGTGAAATACATTTTCGTCACGGGTGGTGTCGTTTCGTCATTGGGCAAGGGTCTTACGGCCGCGTCCTTGGGGGCGTTGCTGGAGATGCGCGGACTCGTTGTCCGCATCCAGAAATTCGACCCTTATCTCAATGTGGATCCGGGCACGATGAGCCCCTACCAGCACGGTGAGGTCTATGTCCTGGAGGACGGGGCCGAGACGGACCTGGATCTCGGGCATTACGAGCGGTTCACCAGCGGAAAACTCTCGCGGCTCAACTCCCTCTCCTCGGGCCAGGTCTACGAGAGCGTGATCCAAAAGGAGCGCCGCGGCGACTACCTCGGCAAGACCGTGCAGGTGATCCCGCACGTCACCAACGAAATCAAGGCGCGCATCTACGCCGGTGGCAAGGATGCGGACATCCTCATCACCGAGATCGGCGGCACGACGGGCGACATCGAGGGGCTGCCGTTCCTCGAGGCGATGCGGCAGTTTGCCCTGGAGGTCGGGCCGAAGGACGCGATTTTCATCCATGTCACGCTGGTGCCCTACCTGATCGCGGCCGGCGAACTGAAGACCAAACCCACGCAGCAGTCGGTCGCCAAGCTGCGCGAGATCGGCATCCAGCCCGACGTGCTCGTGTGCCGCACCGACCACCCGCTCGACCACGATCTGCGGGACAAGCTCTCGATGTTCTGCAACGTGCCCGTGAAGGCCGTGATCGAGTGCCGCGACGTCGCCCACTCGATCTACGAGCTCCCCCTCGCGTTGCAGAAGGAGGGCCTGGACCAGCTCGTGCTCGACCTGCTCGACCTCAAGAACCCGCTCCCGGAAAAGAATCTTTGGGAAGGGATCGTCGCCCGCCTGCTCGCCCCGAAGCACGAGGTCACCATCGGGGTCGTCGGCAAGTACATCGAGCTGCAGGACGCCTACAAATCCGTTTACGAGTCGATCACGCACGCGGGCATCGCCAACCACTGCAAGGTCAACGTCCGCCGCATCGACGCCGAGGACGTGGAGAAGAAGAACGGCCTCGCTCGGCTCAAGGGCCTCGACGGCATCCTCGTCCCGGGCGGTTTCGGCGACCGTGGCACCGAGGGCAAGATCGCCGCGGCGAAGTACGCCCGTGAGCACAAGATCCCCTATTACGGGATCTGCCTCGGCCTGCAGATCGCGGTGATCGAGTTTGCGCGCAATGTCCTGAAATTGAAGGGCGCCAACAGCATGGAGTTCGAGGCGCAGCCGGCGCATCCCGTCATCAACATGATGGAGGAGCAGAAGAAGATCATCGACAAGGGTGCGACGATGCGGCTCGGCAGCTACGAGTGCGCGCTCACCCCCGGCACGCTCGCCCACAAGGCCTACGGCGCCGACAGCGTGCGCGAGCGGCACCGCCACCGCTTCGAGGTCAACAACGCCTACGTCGGCCAGCTTCAGCGCGCGGGCATGATCGTCAGCGGCGTGAATCCCCGCCGCAACCTCGTCGAGGTGATCGAGCTCAAGGACCACCCGTGGTTCCTCGGCACGCAGGCGCACCCGGAATTTCAGTCGAAGCCCAACAAGGCGCACCCGCTCTTCGCGGCGTTCATCGCCGCGGCGATGAAGAACAAGAAGGGCGGCTCGCTCGCGCCCGTCGCCAAAAAGCCCGCGGCGAAGGCCAAGGCCGCCACATCCGCCAAAAAGAAATAACCCGTGCTCTTCGATCCCAAGAAACTCCTCGTCATCGCCGGCCCGTGTTCGCTCGAAAACGAGCGCGTGTGCCGCGCCGTGGCCGAGACCCTCGTGAAGATCGGCCGCGCCCAGCGGAGCATCAAGTTCGTCTTCAAGGGCTCCTTCGACAAGGCCAACCGCACCTCGCTCGCGGGCGAGCGCGGCACGGGCATCGACGAGGGGCTCCGGCTCCTCGC
>JAPLTR010000745.1 GCA_026398065.1 Verrucomicrobiota bacterium
CCGCTCGAAGAGCTGGCGGTTCAGGTCGTTGACGCCGTCGATCATGGTCCGCCGGACTTCGCTTTCGACGCCCTTGGGATTGTTGAGATAGAGCACCGGATCGCTGCCCGAGCGCAGCGCCACCGCCGCATGCTCCGGCGACAGGAACCCCGACGACCACAGGCGGTTCGACAGCGCCTGCACATTCGTCCGGTGCGGCATCTTCGAGGTCATCACCACGAAGGTCGGCAGCTCTTCGTTCATCGCGCCGAGCCCGTACGACAGCCATGAGCCGATGGAGGGCTTGCCCGGAAACATGTTGCCGGTCGTGAGCTGCAGGATCGCCGGCTCGTGGTTGATCGCGTCGGTGTGGAGCGACTTGATCACGCACAGCTCGTCGGCAATCTTCGCCGTATGGGGGAAGAGCTCGGACACCCAGCGCCCGGATTTTCCGTGCTGGGCGAACTTGTAGATGCTCGGTGCGATCGGGAACCGCGCCTGGCTCGCGGTCATGCCGGTGAGCACCTGCCCGCCGCGCACGGACTCCGGCAGGTCCTTGTCGAACATGTCGGCGAGCGCGGGCTTGTAGTCCCAGGTCTCGAACTGCGAGGGCGAGCCCGCCATGAAGAGATAGATCGCGCGCTTCGCCTTCGGCGCGAAATGCGGCAGCAGCGCCGGACCGCCGGACGGGGCGCTGCTCGCGAGGAGGTTCGGCGCCGAGCGCCCCAGCAGCGTCGCGAGCCCCGCCCAGCCGAGAGCCTTTACGCCCTGGCCGAGGAAATGCCGGCGCGTCTCCAATTCGAGCCATTCCTTTTTCAGGCCGAGCGGAACGAACGGAAAATTCAGGACGGTCGGATGCTCGCCGCCATGATCGGAGCAAAGGTGATGGTCGTCGGAAGGAAGAGGATTCATGGGCGTCACTTCGTCAGGAATTCGTCGAGGTTGAGGAACTGGCTCGCGACCATCGTCCACTGCGCGAGCTCGTTGACCGGGAGGGTAGCGTCGGCCGGGGATTCGCCGACCGCGAGGATCGCCTTGGCCTCGGCGCCGTCGCCCGTGAACTTCGTGCGGAAGGTCTCCGCGGTCTTCGCAAGGATGGCCGTCTCCCGCGCGTCCAGCGGGCGCGCCAGCGTCGTGCGCGCGAGGAAATCCAGCCGCTGCTCCAGCGTCGTCCCCGCCTTCATCGCCCGCTCCGCCAGCTTGCGCGCGGCCTCGACCCACTGCGGATCGTTCATCGTGATGAACGCCTGCAAGGGGGTGTTGGTGCGGGCGCGGCGCGTGCAGACGACCTCGCGCGAGGTGGCATCGAAGGTTTCGAGTGCGGCCGGCGCGGAGGCGCGTTTCCAGAAGGTATAAAGACTCCGGCGATAGAGACCCTCGCCCTTGTCGGGAACGTAGTTCCGCGTGTTCGACTCGGGCATCGCCACCTCTTCCCAGATCCCGGGAGCCTGGTACGGCTTCACCGACGGGCCGCCGATTTTCTCGACCAGCAGCCCCGAGGTCGCGAGCGCGCTGTCGCGCAGCATCTCGCCGTCCATGCGGAAACGCGGGCCGCGCGAGAGCAGCTTGTTGCCCGGGTCCTTCGCCAGGCGCTCCGCGTTCGCGACCGCGGTCTGCCGGTAGGTCGCCGAGGTCACGAGCATCCGGTAAAATTTTTTCACGTCCCACCCACCCTCGCGAAACTCCACCGCCAGCCAGTCGAGCAGTTCCGGGTGACTCGGCCGGTCGCCCATGATTCCGAAATCGCCCGCGCTCTCGACCAGCCCGCGACCGAAGACCTCCTGCCACATGCGGTTCACCGTCACGCGGACCATCAGCGGCTGCGTGGGAGCGAGCAGCCACTCGGCGAGCCCGCGGCGGTTGCGCGGCGCGCCGGGCGGCAGGTCGCTGAGAAAATGCGGCACCGTCGGCTCGACCCGCTCGAGCCGCGCAAAGTAATCGCCGCGCTTCAGCACGTCGGCAAACGCCGGCGTCGGCTTCTCCACCGCGATGAGCGTGCCGGTGCCGTCTTTCGTCAGCGCATCGAAGGCCGTGTCGTGCGCGGACACGGCCGCCGCCAGGGCCACGGCCTCAGGGTCTTTCTCTCCGAGGTAGTAGCGGTCGACGACCACGAATTTCTCCTCGGTCGTCCACTTCTTCGCGTCCGGCTGACGCGCGACGATTTCGCTTGCGACGTCCTCAAATGGCAGCCGCGCCACCTCGTCGACCGCCAGCGCGCGCTTGTAGAAACGCACATCCTGAAACCGGGTTTCGCGCATGGGATTGTAGTCGTCGCGGCGGCCGAGGTGCATCGCGGCGTCGGTGTGGATCGAGTCCTTCGGGGCCAGGGTGTCCAGCTTCACCTCGGTCTCGGCGAGCTTGCCGTTGAGATAGATCTTCAGGCCCGCGGCCTTGCGCGAACCATCGTACGTCACCAACACATGGGTCCACTCGTCGCGCGTGATCAGGCCGGGCTTCGTCGCGACCTGCACGCCCCGTTTCGGCGCCGCGACGGCCACCGCGCGCGGATTCGAACTACCCTTCGCCGCCTTTTTCTTCGGCGTCGGGGCGGCCGGAGCGGGCTCCGGTTTGGCAACCTCGGCCATCGTCTCGGCGACATCCGGAGCTGTCGTCGTATCCGGGGTGAGACTGACGACAATCTGCAGGCCCTCCTGCGCGATGTCCCAGCCCGCCCCGCCCATCCGCTTGGTGTCGCCCATGCGGGCGAGCAGGGTACCGTTGCCGGTGCCGGTGCGCACGCCGCCGCCGGGCTTGGCCCGCAGCATCATCCAGCCGCCCGCGGAAAACTTGTCACCCGCGTCCACGTCGCCGTGGTCGCCGAGGTTGATGCGAGAGAGGATGTCCATGCGCATCGAGGGCCAGAACCACGTGTTCTCGCCCCAGATCAGCGGATTCGTGTCGGCCTTGAACTCGGCCACCTTCGCACCCGGTGCGGAATTCTTCAGCACATCGCCCTTCCCCTCGTCGAGCCGCAGGCGCAGCTCAAGGCCCTTGGGATCGACTGGCTTCGGCTTGTTGCCGGCGGCGAGCCAGGCGGCGGTGAGTTCGCGGCCCCGGGCGCGGCGCGCATCGAGTTTTTCCTGCAGGGCGGCCTTCTGCCCGAGGATAAACTCCGCCGAGGCGGCGTTCTCCGGCTTCGGCAGGCGCAGCACCGGCGCCGGCTCAGCGATGTTGAGATCCCACGGCTTCTCCGCCGTGTTGCCGAGAAATGCCGCGAGACCGTAGTGGTCCTTCTGCGAGAACGGATCGAACTTGTGATCGTGGCACGCCGCGCACCCGGTGGTGAGACCGAGGAAGGTCGCGCCGAAGGCCTCCACGCGGTCGCGCGTCTGGTTCACCAACACCT
>JAPLTR010000935.1 GCA_026398065.1 Verrucomicrobiota bacterium
GAAGTACGCCGAGCAGACCGCCACCCCGAAGGACCTCCCGAATTTCGCGGCGGTCAAGGCCGCGCTGGCCAGCTAAGTTTCCCCGAGGCGGGCCCGACGCGGCCCGCCTCATCCGTTTTTCCCCGCAACACCTTACCATGAGCCTTCCGAATCCCTTCAACACGCTGCAGACGTTCTCCGCCAACGGGACGTCCCACAAATTCTACTCCCTGCCCGCGCTGGAGCAGGCCGGTTTCAAGGTCTCGCGCCTGCCGGTCTCGATCCGTCTCGTGCTGGAGTCGCTGCTGCGCAATTGCGACGGCAAGCGCGTGGCGGAGCCGGCCATCCGCGACCTCGCCGGATGGGGCGCGAAGTCGCCGCGCACGGAGGAGATCCCCTTCGTCGTCGCGCGCATCGTGTTGCAGGACTTCACCGGCGTGCCGCTCCTCGTCGACCTCGCCGCGATGCGCTCGGCGGTCGCGCGCATGGGCAAGAACCCGAAGATCATCGAGCCGCTCGTGCCCGTCGATCTCGTGGTCGACCACTCGGTGCAGGTGGACTTCGCGGGTTCGCCCGAGGCGCTCGCGAAGAACCTCGAGCTGGAATTTTCGCGCAACCGGGAGCGGTACGAATTCCTCAAGTGGGGCATGCAGGCCTTCGACACCTTCAAGGTCGTGCCCCCGGGGATCGGCATCGTGCACCAGGTGAACCTCGAGTACCTCGCCAAGGGCGTGCTCCGCGACACCGCGGGTGTTTACTATCCGGATACGCTCGTCGGCACCGATTCGCACACGACGATGATCAACGGCATCGGCATCGTGGGCTGGGGCGTCGGCGGCATCGAGGCCGAGGCGGGCATGCTCGGCCAGCCGGTCTATTTCCTCACGCCCGACGTCGTCGGCGTGCACCTCACCGGCGCGCTCCGCGAGGGCGTCACCGCGACCGACCTCGCCCTCACGCTGACGCAGATGCTGCGCAAGGCGAAGGTGGTCGGCAAGTTCGTCGAGTTCTACGGCCCCGGCGCGACCGCGCTGCCGGTCGTCGACCGCGCGACCATCGCCAAC
This sequence comes from Verrucomicrobiota bacterium, assembly GCA_026398065.1. Lineage (GTDB taxonomy): Bacteria > Verrucomicrobiota > Verrucomicrobiia > Opitutales > Opitutaceae > GAS368. The sequence continues at coordinate 1,044 of JAPLTR010000935.1, forward strand.
ATGGCGCCCGAGTACGGCGCGACCATGGGCTTCTTCCCGATCGACGCCGAGTGCTCCAACTATCTCCGCGCCACCGGCCGCGACGACAAGCACATCGCCGTGTACGAGGCCTACTACAAGGCGCAGAACCTCTGGGGCATCCCGGCCCGCGGCGCCATCGACTACTCGCAGGACCTCGAGCTCGATCTCGCCTCGGTCGTCCCGAGCGTCGCCGGCCCGAAGCGGCCGCAGGACCGCATCGAGCTGCCGAACATGAAGAAGGAGTTCACGGCGGCGTTTTCGAAGCCGGTCACCGAAAATGGCTTTGGCAAGAAGGCCGAGGAGTTCTCGACCGTGACCGCGCAGGTCAATGTCGCCGGTCACGGTGACGCGAAGATCGGCCACGGCTCCGTGTTGATCGCCGCGATCACGAGCTGCACCAACACCTCCAACCCGAGCGTCATGCTCGCCGCCGGTCTCCTCGCGAAGAAGGCCGTGGAGAAGGGCCTCACCGTCAATCCAGCCGTGAAGTCGTCCCTCGCCCCCGGCTCCCGCGTCGTCACCGACTACCTCGAGAAGACCGGCCTCGCGCCGTACCTCGACCAGCTCGGTTTCCAGACGGTCGGCTACGGCTGCACGACCTGCATCGGCAATTCCGGTCCCCTCGACGCCAAGATCGAGGAGGCCGTGGTGAAGAACGATCTCGTCGCCGCGTCGGTGCTCTCCGGCAACCGCAACTTCGAGGCGCGCGTCCACCAGAACATCAAGTCGAACTTCCTCATGTCGCCCCCGCTCGTCGTCGCGTTTGCGCTCGCGGGCCGCGTCGACATCGACATGTCGAAGGACCCGATCGGTAACGACAAGGCCGGCCGGCCGGTGCTGTTGAAGGACATCTGGCCGACGCTGAAGGAGGTCCGCGACCAGATGCAGGCCGCGCTCAAGCCCGAGGTGTTCCGCAAGCTCTACAGCAACTTCGCCGAGCAGAACCCGAAGTGGAACGAGATCCCGTCCTCCACGGGCAACGTCTACTCCTTCGTGGCGAAGTCGACCTACATCCAGGAGCCGCCGTTCTTCGCCGGTTTCTCGATGCAGCCCGGCACGATCCAGCCGATCACCGGCGCGAAGGCGCTCGGCATCTTCGGCGACTCCGTCACGACCGACCACATCTCGCCGGCCGGTGCGATCAAGAAGAGCTCGCCCGCGGGCCGCTTCCTCCTGGAAAACGGCGTCACGTTCGAGGACTTCAACTCCTACGGTTCGCGCCGCGGCAACGACCGCATCATGACGCGCGGCACCTTCGCCAACGTTCGCATCAAGAACCTGATGCTCGGCGGCGAGGAGGGTGGCAACACGATCTACCAGCCCACGGGCGAGAAGCTCGCGATCTTCGACGCGGCGGCCAAGCACATCGCCGCCAAGACCCCGCTCATCGTCGTCGCCGGCCAGGAATACGGCACGGGCTCGTCCCGCGACTGGGCTGCGAAGGGCACGAACCTCCTCGGCGTGAAGGTCGTGGTCGCGCAGAGCTTCGAGCGCATCCACCGCTCCAACCTCGTCGGCATGGGCGTGCTCCCGCTCCAGTTCAAGGAGGGCACCACCGCGCAGACCCTGAAGCTCGACGGCTACGAGACCTACGATGTCGTGGGCCTGAGCCCGGACATCAAGCCGCAGCAGGACCTCGTCCTCAAGATCACGCGCAAGAACGGCGAAGTGCTCGACGTGCCGGTGCGCTGTCGCATCGATACGCCCATCGAGATCGACTACTATCAGCACGGCGGGATCCTGCCCTACGTGCTCCGCCAGATCATCGCGAAGAACTGAGCGGCCCCCTCGGCCCGCGCCCGTTTTGGGGGCGCGGGCCATTTTGACGTACGTAGAAGTCGTCACGTAAACTGCCCTCTGACCGCACTTGCGCGCCGGGCAAACCGATAGCACTTTAGCCGGAGTCCATGGGGACCGATTTGAATCTTCACCACCGCAATGCCTGAGACTGTCGCCAAGTCCGTCTATCTCGTCGATGCCTACTCCGACCCCGTGGTCGTGCGCATCGACGGCCGCGCCTGTTTTCAGAACAGCGCGTGCCTGCGCGATTTCATCGCGGAGATGCTGAAGCAGAAAAAAACGCGCTTCGTCCTCGATTTTCAAAACTGCGCCAGCATGGACAGTACGTTTCTCGGTGTGCTGGCCGGAGCGGCGCTCGAGCTGAAGAAGCAGGCGCCCGGCGGCAGCCTGGTGCTCGCCCGGGTCGGCCAGCGGAACCTCGAGCTGATCCGCAATCTCGGGCTGCACCGCCTGCTGACGGTGGACGCCGGCGACTTTTCGATGAGCTTCACGAAGTGCGACACGGCGTTGCAGTGCGCCGGCCGCACGGAGCTGGACAACGCCAAGCTGGTGCTGGAGGCGCACGAGAATCTGGTGACGGCGGACGAGTCCAACCGGGCGAAATTTCAGGACGTGCTCGCGTTTCTGAAAAACCGGGTGGAACAGAAGTAGGAAACCGAGGGGGTGCGGGGCGCGAGGTGGACCCACGTCCGCGCGGTCTCCCGCGCCCGCGGTCTGCCCGTGGCATGGGGTGTTTGCCGCCGAGTCCGCCATTGCCCGGACCGCGGGCGCCATTAACTTACGTGTACGCATGATCCTGTTTCTGTTCATCGGCCTGGCCGCCGGGGCGCTGCTAATGCTCATTCCGCTGAGCCGGGCGCGCCGCGAGTCGGACCGGGTCGAGGCGGCCAACCAGAAGCTCGCCCAGGACCGGCAGCGGCTCCTCGATTTCATGCACCTGATGGCGGAGGCCCTTGGGGAGGGACTGTCGGCGCAGGCGCTGCGCCAGCGGATCGTGCACGCGTCGATCCTCTGCACCGGGGCGCTGAGCGCGTGTTTCTTTGAGCGGACGGAGCGGGACACGATGCGCGGCGTCGCCGTGGAGGGACTGTTTCCGCCGCACCGGCCGCTGTCGGAGGAGGCCATGGGCCGGCTGACGACGCGCGCGCGGTTCATCGAGCAGGTCCTGAAGTCGGAGGAGTTTCCCGTCGGCGAGGGCATGGTCGGCCGCGTGGCGCGGACCGGCGCCGGCGAACTGCTCGCCGACGCCGCGGCCGACCCGCACATCGTGAAGCACACCGATGCGGCGCTCGCGGTGCGCTCGGTGATCGCGGTGCCGCTGGTGTTTCGCGACCGCTTTTTCGGCGTGCTGGCGGTGACCAATCCGGCGGGCGACCTGCCGTTCAGCGAGTCCGACTTCACGCTCATGTGCTCGCTCGCGGAGCAGGCGGCGCTGGCGCTGCACAACGCGGAGTTCCTGCATTTTCAGATCGAGAAGAAGCAGCTCGACCTCGACCTGTCGCTGGCGAGCGGCATCCAGCAGATGCTGCTCCCGCGCGAGACGGGCATGCTGGCCGGGCTCGACATCGACGCCCGCTATGCGGCGGCGCAGAAAGTCGGCGGGGACCTCTACGATATCTTTGCACTGTCGGAGACCCGCCTCGCGGTGGCGGTGGCGGATGTCTCGGGCAAGGGCATTCCGGCCTCGCTGCTGATGGCGATCTGCCGGACCCATTTCCGGCAGATCGCCCCGCGCCACCTCTCGCCGGCGGCGGCTCTCACGGAGCTGAACCGCACCCTGCTGGCCGACATCCACGGCGGACTCTACGTGACGATGCTCTACGCGATCATCGACGTCGCGAACCACGCGGTGACGCTCGCGCGGGCCGGGCACGAACTGCCGCTGTTTGTGCGGTACGACCGCGCGACCGCCACGCAGCGCGCGGAATTCGTCGGGTCGGAGGGCATGCCGCTGGGCCTGGTCCCGGACGACGTGTTTGCCGAGGCGATCGCGGACCGGACGGAACCGTTTGCCCCGGGCGACGTGCTGGTGCTGTACACGGACGGCCTGACGGAGGCGCCCAACGAGGAGGCGACGGAGTTTTCGGGCGCGCGGCTCGCCGATGCGGTGCGGGCCGTGCGCGGCCGGCCCGCGCGGGAGCTGAATGACGGAATTCTGGAGGGCCTGAAACGCTTCACGGGCGAGACGGCCCCCCGCGACGATTTCACGCTGGTGACAGTGAAGCGCATTTGAGGGCGGGTTTTGCCACGGAAGGGGCGGAAAATCTTTTGCATCCCCGCCGACTGTGGTCTCAGTCTTGCCTGCCATGCCCACTGCCACCGCCGAATCTCCGCGCCTTGACCGGTTCTCACTGCCCGATGCGGGCGGTCACTTTGGCGGATACGGCGGGGTGTTTGTGCCGGAGACCCTGATGACGGCGCTGCAGGAGCTGGGCGCCGCCTACGAGGTGGCGCGGAAGGACCCGGCGTTCCAGGCCGAGCTGAACCATCACCTGAAGGAGTTCGCCGGCCGCCCGACGGAGCTGTATTTCGCGGAGCGTCTCACGGCGCATTGTGGCGGGGCCAAGATCTACCTGAAGCGCGAGGACCTGCTCCACACCGGCGCGCACAAGATCAACAACGCGCTCGCGCAGGCGCTGCTCGCCCGCCGCATGGGCAAAAAGCGCATCATCGCCGAGACCGGCGCCGGACAGCACGGCGTGGCCACCGCGGCGGCGTGCGCGAAGTTCGGCCTCGAGTGCGTCGTCTACATGGGCGCGCACGACATGGAGCGCCAGTCGCTGAACGTCTTTCGCATGCGGCTCATGGGCGCCGAGGTGCGCGGGGTCGAGGCCGGTCAGAAGACCCTCAAGGAGGCGATCAACGAGGCGATGCGCGACTGGGTGACCAATGTCCGCAGCACCCACTACATCCTCGGCACGGCCTACGGTTCGCACCCCTATCCGATGATGGTGCGGGATTTTCACCGCGTGATCGGCCAGGAGGCAAAGGCGCAGATCCTCGCGCGCGAAGGCCGTCTGCCCGACAAACTCGTCGCCTGCGTGGGCGGCGGGAGTAATGCGATCGGACTGTTCTTCGAATTTTTGGAGGAACCGAACGTGCGGATGACCGGGGTCGAGGCCGGCGGGCACGGCATCAAGCGCGGGGAGCACGCGGCGCGGTTCGCCGGCGGGCGCCTCGGCGTGCTGCAGGGCTGCAAGACGTTTCTCCTGCAGGATGGCGAGGGCCAGATCGAGCTCACGCATTCGGTGAGCGCGGGGCTCGACTACGCGGCCGTCGGGCCGGAGCACGCCTTTTACCGCGACCGGGGCCGGATCAACTTCGCCTACGCGACCGACGACGAGGTGCTGGCGGCGTTTCAGCTCTGCTCGCGGCTCGAAGGCATCATCCCGGCGCTGGAGTCGACGCACGCCCTCGTCGAGGGCATGAAGCGCGCGAAGGCCCTGTCGCAGGACAAGGTCATCATCGTCAATCTCTCCGGCCGCGGCGACAAGGATGTGCAGCAGGTGGCCAAAATCCTGGGCGTGAAACTATGAAAAGCATGACCGGCTACGGCCGCGCGACCGCCGAACTCGCCGGGTTCTCCCTCACCGTGCAGGTCAATTCCGTGAACCGGAAGACCCTCGACCTCACGACCAAGCTGCCAGAGGAGTGGGACAGCCTCGAACCCCTCGTGGGCGAGCTCGTGCGGAAGTTCGCCTCGCGCGGCAAGGTCCACGTCGACATCGAGCTGACCGGCAGCAAGTCCGCGACGCAGGCGACGTGGGACGAGGCGGCGGCCTCGGAGGCGCTGGACCGCGTGGCGGCCTTCGCCGCGCGCAAGGGCGTGCCGTTTCACCCGACCCCGGAACTGCTCTGGCAGGTCGCCAACTCGCAGCGGCGCGAGAGCGAGATGCCCACGGCCGAGACGGCCCAGGCGGTGGTGACGGCCACGCTCACGACGGCGCTGCGGGCGTTTGCGGCCATGCGGGCGAAGGAAGGCGAGTCGCTGATGGTGGACTTTATCAAGCGCAGCGAGCTGCT
>JAPLTR010000560.1 GCA_026398065.1 Verrucomicrobiota bacterium
CGCGGCTCCCGCACGGGTGACGCCCGCCTTCGCCGATGGCTTCGTCTTGAGCCTCGGCACCGGCTGGCTCCTCACGTTCACCCGCGACGGCACCGGCCACATCGACGGTCTGGTCGCCACCAACGCCCTCGGCCGCTGCCGCCGCGTGCGGTTCGAGCGGCGGTAACTCCCGGGAGCGCGGGCCGCTGGCCCGCCTTCAAGAAATATTGTCATGCTCCGCACCGACGGTTCGTCACCCCTCTGAACCGTCACAACCAAATCATCAAAAACCATGAGTAAAAAATCGCCCGCCCCCACCTACATGTTCCTCTTCCGCAGTTCCAAGGCCATGCCCGACCCCAGCCCAGAAGAAATGCAGGCCGTTTTCGGCCAATGGATGACGTGGATCGAAACGATGAAAAAGAAGGGCCAGTACCTCGGCGGCGATCCGCTCGAGGACGCCCCCGGCAAAGTCCTCCGCGGCCCGCGCGGCGGCAAGGTCACCGACGGCCCCTTCGCCGAAGCCAAGGAGATCGTCGGCGGCTACATGCTGATCAAGGCCGCCTCCTTCGCCGAAGCCGTGAAGATCGCCAAAGGCGCCCCCTCCTACAACTACGGCGGCTGCGTCGAAGTCCGCCAGCTCATGCCATTCCACATGTGATGCGCCCTCCCGCGGGCGGCCGCCGTCGCGCGCCGGCCCGCGGGATTTCCTCTCACCCGCCCTTCCCGCTCGCCGAAGATTTTTGTCCTCCCCCCGCCGCGCGGTTCGTCATCAGGGTGAACTCAGAAAACAACTCCCTCCCCCATGAGCGACGCCGCCCAACCGCCCCAGTTCCTCCTCCTGCTCCGCCATCCGCCGGGCCGTCCGCCTGACGCGGAGTTGCAGGAGATCATGGCCAAATTCTCGGTCTGGATGAAAACTCTGACCGACCGCGGCGAAGTCGCCGGCACCAACGGCCTCGGCCTCACCGGCCAGGTCCTCCGCGGCCCGGGCGGCGCCGAGATCACCGACGGCCCCTATCCCGAGGCCAAGGAGATCGTCGGCGGCTACATCCTGATCCACGCCCCCGATCTCGCCGCGGCGACCGCGATCGCCCGCGGCTGCCCGGGGCTGGCCTACGGCCTCGTCGTGGAGGTGCGCCCGGTTGAGCGCCATTGAGCCCAGTCCCGCGGCGCCCGGCGCGGGCGCCACCGACGTCGCCCGCGTGGTCGACCACCTTTTCCGCCGCGAGGCCGGCCGGCTCGTTGCGATCCTGGTCGGCCGCCTCGGCACTGCCCATCTCCACCTCGCCGAGGATGTCGTGCAGGACGCGCTGGTGCGTGCGATGCAGGTCTGGCCCTACACCGGCGTCCCGGAAAATCCATCCGCGTGGCTCCTCCAGACCGCGCGTAACCGCGCTTTCGATACGCTGCGCCGCGGGCGCGTGCTCGTGCGGAAGTCCCCCGCCCTCGCCCCGCTCCTCGAGGACTGCGCCCACGAGGCGCTCGCCGCCTCCCCGCCGCAGTTCGAGGACGAGATCGCCGACAGCCAGCTCCGCATGATCTTCGTCTGCTGCCATCCGGGGCTCCCGGCCGACGCCCAGGTCGCGCTCATCCTGAAAACACTCTGCGGTTTTGGCGAACGCGAGATCGCCTCGGCGTTTCTCGCCGCCGAGGACGCCATCGTGAAGAAACTGGTGCGCGCCCGGAAATTCCTCCGCGACTCCCGCGTGCCCACCGACCTCCCGCCCGCCGAAAAGCTCGCGCCGCGCGTCGAAACCGTCCTCCACGCGCTCTACCTGCTGTTCAACGAGGGCTACAAGGCCTCGCACGGCGACTCCCTCCTCCGCGCCGACCTCTGCGCCGAGGCGATCCGGCTCGGCGAGCTCCTCGCCGCCCACCCGCTCGGGGACCGTCCCGCGACCCACGCCCTCCTCGCCCTGCTGCACCTCCATGCCGCCCGCCTCGCCGCCCGCGTGGCCGACGACGGCGCGCTACTCGTCCTCGCCGAGCAGAACCGCGCGCTCTGGGACCGCGCCCAGATCCGCCGCGGCCTCCTGCATCTCAAGGAGTCCGCCGCCGGCCCGACCGTGACTCGCTACCATCTCGAGGCCGGCATCGCCGCCGGCCACGCGCTCGCCCCGAGCTACGCCGAGACCGACTGGCCGCACATCCTCGAGCTCTACAACGCCCTTCTCGCGCTCGACCCCTCGCCCGTCGTCGCGCTCAACCGCGCGGTCGCCCTCGCGCAGGTGCGCGGCGCCGACGCCGGCCTCGCCGCGTTGGAGAAGATCCCGCGCCACCGCGCGCTCGAAAACTATCACCTGCTCCACGCCGTGCGCGGCCAGCTCCTGCTCGACGCCGGCCGCCAAGCCGAGTCCGCGCTGGCCTTCCGCCGCGCCCTCGCCCTCGCGCGCCAACCCGCCGAGCGCGCCCTCCTCGAGCGCAGGCTGTCCGTCCTTTGAAAAAGATCAGAACCGATTAGAGGTAGACCACGAAACACACCAACTACACGAAAACGCACGATCAGGCTGGCGTGTCAGGCCTTGCCCCTGAGCAGAGTCCACCCGGGTGTTTCGTGTATTTCGTGTGTTTCGTGGTTTAACTCCACCTACCGCCGCACCGTCAGCAGTTCGATCTTCTCCGCGTGCGCCATCGACGCGCTGATCTCGATCATCGCGGCGGAAATGCGCACGTCCTCCGTCGCGACCTCGAAGCGCCGCGGCATCCCATCGATGAATTTCGCGACCACCGGGGCGACTTCGCGCCCGAGCACCCCCGCATAGGGTCCCGTCATGCCCACGTCGCACATGAACGCCGTGCCCCTCGGCAGCACGCGTGCATCCGCCGTCGGCACGTGCGTGTGCGTGCCGAGCACCGCCGTCACGCGCCCGTCGAGATGCCAGCCGAGCGCGATCTTTTCCGACGTCGCCTCGGCGTGGATCTCCACGATGATCGCGTCGGCCTGCGCCTTCAGCTGCTCGATCATGCGGTCGGCCGCGAGAAACGGGCAGTCCGCCTTGATCCCCATGTAGGTCCGTCCCAGGACGGTGAATACGGCCACGCGAAACCCGCGCTTTTCAATGATCAGGTGGTCCCAGCCCGGATTCGACTTCGGGAGGTTCGCCGGACGGCACACGTGCTCGATCTGCCCGATCTCGTTCTCCCAGCCGCGCTGATCCCACACATGGTCGCCGAGCGTGATCGCGTCGACGCCGCAGCCGAGGATCGACTTGGCGATGGTGCCCGTGATGCCCGCGCCGGCCGCGGCGTTCTCCCCGTTGGCGATCACGAAATCGAGGCCGTGCTCCGTGCGCAGGCGCGGCAGCTTCTCCGCCAGGATGTCACGTCCGGGCCGGCCCACGATGTCGCCGATGAAAAGCAGTTTTAACACGCCTCCAAAGTGTTGCCCCCTAACGCCGAGACAAAGCTTAAAATGCAGCCCACCTCAGTCTCTTTCGCTCCGCCCAATCTTTCTCTTTCCTCTTAATCTTTCTCTTTCGTCAGGACGCACCCTTCGTTGGCCCGGCACGGGGAGTCTCGGGATTCGGAAGAGAAAAATGAGGAGAAAGAGGAAAGGGAAAGAGATCCGAGTTGTACCACCTCGCGGCGATTAAGGTTGAAAACTCCGCCCGCGGTGACGCGATGCCCTCTCCGCGCCATGCCTCCCGAACCCGTGCTCCCCGCCGGCAGCGATGTGCTCCTGCTGGAGGACGATACCACCCTCCGCAAACGCCTCGCCGCGCATCTCCGCGCCTCCGGCGCCGAGGTGAAGGAGGCCGTCAACGTCGACCACGCCCGGAAACTCCTGCGCGAACTCCCCTTCGATTTCGCCCTGATCGACCTGCATCTCCCCGACGGCGAGGGCATCGACCTCCTCCGCGAAAAACTGTTTTCCGAGACCACGGGGGTCGTCGTGATGACGGCGTTCGGCAGCATCGCCAAGGCCGTCGAGGCGATGCGCCTCGGCGCCGGCGACTACCTCACCAAACCCTTCGACCCGCAGGAACTCGCCCTCGCCTTCGGCCGCTGCCGCAGTGCGCGCGAGGCCGCGCGTCGCGAAGCCCACGCCGCCGGCGATGCCGGCCGCGACGAACTGTTCTTCGGCGAGAGCCTGCGGGACGTCCGCGCCGCGCTGGACACGATCCTCGCCACCGAGCGCCGGCTCGCACACCGGCTGCCGCCCGTCCTGATCGAGGGAGAGACGGGCACGGGCAAGAGCGTCCTCGCCCGCTGGCTCCACGCCCAGGGCCCGCGGCAGTCCCTGCCCCTCGTCGCCGTCAACTGCGCGACCCTCCCCGAAACGCTCCTCGAGGCCGAGCTCTTCGGCCACGAGCGCGGCGCGTTTACCGACGCCAAGGCCGCCCGCATCGGGCTCTTCGAGGCCGCCGATGGCGGCACGCTGTTCCTCGACGAGATCTCCACGCTCACCGCCTCCGCGCAGGCAAAGGTGCTCACCGCCGTCGAGGACGGAAAGATCCGCCGCGTCGGCGGCACGCGCGAGCTGAGCGTCGATGTCCGCCTCATCGCCGCGAGCAACCGTCCCCTCGCCGCGCTCGTCGGCCAGGGCGTGTTTCGCGAGGACCTTTATCACCGGCTCGATCTCTTGCGCCTCACTTTGCCCCCGCTCCGCGAACACGGGGCCGACCTGCTCGCCCTCGCGCGCCACCTGCTCGCCCGGATCGCGACGCGCCACCGCCTGCCGCCGCACACGATCACGCGGGACGGCGAGGCGCGGCTCCTCGCGCAGCCTTGGCGCGGCAACCTCCGCGAACTCTCCCACGAGCTCGAACGCGCCCTCATCTTCGGCCACGGCACCGCGCTGGACTTCGCGCACCTCGGCGGCGCGCCGTCCGCCGCCTCGGCGCCCTCCTGGCGCAATCCCGCCTGGCAGCTCCCCGAAGCCGGCTTCACCCTTGACGGCGTCGTGGCGGACCTGGTCGCGGAGGCCCTGCGCGCCTCGAACAACAATGTCTCCGCCGCCGCCCGCCGCCTCGGCGTGACCCGCGAGTTCCTTCGCTACCGGCTCGCCGGACCGAAGGCGGGCGACCCAACGGACTCTCCCGCGGCGGGGTAACCTGCGCCTCCCCTCCCGCCGGCCGTATGGCTGGTGGCCTGCCACCAGTCCGCCGCCTCGCGCGATGGCCCGATTGGTGGTAGTCCACCAACCCGGCCCATCTCTGTCATACCCCGCGGTCGCGACAGAATTTCTTCCCTTTCATGCGTCGAAGGTTAGAAAAGTCCCCAGCACCGCGGCATGCGCCGAGCAATACTGCACGCAAACTCCCTCAACCCCTTCACTCCCATGCGCTCCTTCCGCTTCCTCGCCGCCCTTTGCGCCGCCCCCCTGTTCGCCGCGACCGCGCCAAACGCGCTGCTCGACCAGGTGATCACCCTGCCCGAGTTCCAGGTCTTCGAGAATCGCCCACTGCCCCTGCGGGAAAAATGGAGCTACGCCAAGGTAGGAAACTTTGAGATCCTCTCCAACACCTCCGAACGCACGACCAAGCGGTTCGCGAAGGATCTGAGCGAATTCCAGATCGTGCTGGGCATCATCGCGCCCGAAATGCTGATCAAGGCCGAGCAGCCGGTCATGGTGGTGCTCTGCGGCAAGAACAGCCAGTTCGAGCGCTTTCAGGTCAAAAGCGTCATCGCCCCGACTCGCGGTCAGGTTACCAGCCTCGTCCGCGACAGCGAGATTGCCTCCATCGTGGTCGACTTCGAAACCCGCAGCGTCGACGAAACGGATGCGGTCCCGCTCGCGGTCTCCGGCGGTGAGAGCTGGTTTTCCCGCTGGTTCAGCCGCGACATCAATACGACCGACGAATTCATCCGCCAGTACATCCACCTTTCCCTCAGCCAGCTTTCGCCCCGGCCGCCCGCCTGGGTCGCCGAGGGTCTCGCGAACATCTACAGCAGCATCGAGTATAACAACAAGTGGATCGAGATCGGCCTGCCCAAGTCCTTCATCAACGAAGTCACCAGCTATTCCACCGGAGGCTACGGCATGGGCGGCTACACGTCGAATGGCTTCGCCATCGGACCCTACGGCGGGGGCTATGGCGGAAGCTCTGGCGACTACTACAGCTCCGGCGGGAGCCCCTACTATGGCAACAG
>JAPLTR010000211.1 GCA_026398065.1 Verrucomicrobiota bacterium
CGTAGCCGTGCGGACCACCCAAACCGGTCTTTGGGTCTGCCAGGCTTTCGAATGATTCCACGCCCGAATACATCAATCTGATCTTAAGGGCGTGATACGACTGCTGGCCCTCGTCGGGCCCACGGCCGTCTAGTTCGATTAAAACCTCTTTCTTTTCCGGAATAACCTGCAACCGACGCAGTCGACTGTCGTGGAGGCTGACTTCATCGAGCAGTCGGCAAATCTCGGGAGAAAGACTCGCTTTAACGCCTGAAATATACGCCTCGTAAGTGCGGACTGCAGGCATCTGGTCTTCGATTTCACCCGACCACCACTGGATCGTGAAGTGCTTCATGATTTGCCGAACGTTGCGCTCAGCCGCGCCCGGGCGCCAGCCCGGACGGCGGTTGGGGCGGTCGATTCGGCGTCTCGAAGCTACTGTTCATTGACACCCCTCACGAATTGCTTGGAACACGCTTTCAACAGTAAGCTTTCTATCTGCAGGAGGCGATGCTTCGAATGCGGAAAACGTTGCTGCAGAAATGTTGAGTTCGGAAAACTGCATCGAATCATCCACTCTGATGAGATGTCCAGTACAGCGAGGGCACACGGGACGTACGGTGAATACCTTCGCTCCGTCGCGATCCGCAATTCTGGCTACGACCTCAGCGACGTGATCCTGGGGTACCAAGGTGCTGACGAATTCCCAAACCGGATGACCGACCGCTTCGCTGATCCGAAACGACTTTCCATCGACGCGGGTGAACACAAAGCTCCCGTATGCCATGTCGCTCACCCACGGCATGGGGAACGACAATTTGCATCGCTCACACTCACCTCGAAATGCTGCGACAGCCCTCATTTGTCGAACGTTGCGCTCAGCCGCGGCTGGGTGCCAGCCCGGACCTCGGTTGCGGCGGTTGATTCGGTCCGATCATCGTCCGGTTCTATTCGCCCACCACTGGTCCTTCTTCTCGATCTGTTGACCTTTTGGGCCGTGAAACTTCCAGTGGATCGCTTCCTCAACCGTCAGAATTCGAAGGCCGCAATGGTTCGCGGAGCAGCAGCGAGGTCCGCTGCCGTCGACCAATGAGATGCCCTCGACACCATCTTCGTCTTCTTCGCTTCCAGCCAGCGTGCAAAGGCACGGATGGAACGAGCAATCTTCGTAGAAATCTCCGACCCGGATGTCTTTAATGGATCTGACGCGAGTGGGCATATCCCGTTTCTCCGAACGTTGCGCTTAGCCGCAGTCGGGTTCAAGCCCGGACCTCGGTTGGGCGATTGCACACCCGATGGTCCGCGGCCCCCGTGCCATGGGCCACGTCATCCCCGCGCGCGGCGGGTGGCGGCGGCCATGAAGTGGGCTTGGGCGGAGAAACTGCGGTCGCCGGTCTTCCGCGAGGTCGGCTGGTAGGTGCCGTCGGGGTGGAGGAGGCGGGCGTTCATCGTGTCGCGGAGCTCCACAGCGAAAAACTCGTCCATCACCCAGCGGCGCAGGCCGGGGTCGCGGATCGGGAAGACCACCTCCACGCGGCGGAAGAAATTGCGCGGCATCCAGTCGGCGCTGCCGGCGAGGATCAGCGGTTCGCCGGGGGCGTTTTCAAAATAGAACGCGCGGGCGTGTTCGAGGAAGCGGCCGACGATGCTGCGCACCCGGATGTTGTCCGAGAGGCCGGGCCGGCCGGGCACGAGGCAGCAGGTGCCGCGCACGATCAGGTCGATCTTCACCCCGGCCTGCGACGCGGCGTAGAGCGCGTCGATGGTGGCCTTGTCCACGAGCGAGTTCATCTTGGCGATGATGCGCGCGGGCTTGCCGGCCCGCGCGTGGCGCGCCTCGGCGGCGATGAGGAGGTTGATGCGGCGGTGGAGGCTGTAGGGCGCGACGAGGAGGTGGCGGAACTTCGGCGAGCGGCCAAACCCCGTCAGGGCGTTGAAGAGGTGCGCGACGTCGCCCGTGAGGTCGGGGCGCGACGTGAAGTGGCTGAGGTCGGTGTAGTAGCGCGCGGTGCGGGGGTTGTAGTTGCCCGTGCCGAGGTGCGCGTAGTGGCGCATGCGCCGGCCCTCGCGGCGGACGACGAGGCACATCTTGCAGTGTGTCTTGTGGCCGATGAGACCGTACACGACGTGCACGCCGGCCTCCTCGAGCTGTTTGGCCCACTGGATGTTGTTGGCCTCGTCGAAGCGGGCCTTCAGCTCCACGAGGGCGGTCACCTGCTTGCCGTTCTGCGAGGCCTCGATGAGCGCGCGCACGAGGGGCGAGTCGCCGCTGGTGCGGTAAAAGGTCTGCTTGATCGCAAACACCTGGGGATCGCGCGCGGCCTGCTCGACGAAATCGACCACGGGCTGGAACGAGTCGTAGGGATGGTGCAGGAGCACGTCCTGCGTGCGGAGCGTCTCGAAGATCTGCGCCGGGTCGCGGAGGGGCGAGGCGTTGACGGGCGTGAACGCGGGGTACTTCAGGTCGGGGCGGTCGAGGTCGCCGATGCTCTGCAGGCGCATCAGGTTGATCGGGCCCTTCAGGCGGAAGACATTGTCGGGCGGGAGGCCGAGCTCGTGGCAGAGGGTGGCGAAGAGCGAGGCGTTGACGCCCTCCTCGATCTCGAGGCGCACGGCGGCGCCGCGCCGGAGGTTGCGCAGCTCCTCCTCGATCTTCACGAGGAGGTTGGCGGCCTCTTCCTCGTCGATGTAGAGGTCGCTGTTGCGCGTGACGCGGAAGGCGTGGGCGGCGGTGAGGCGGTAGCCGGGGAAGAGTTCGCCGGCGCAGAGCTTGATGATCTCGCTGAGAAAAATCGTCCGCTGGGGGCCGCGGCCGCCGGGCGCGATGGCGACGAGGCGGGGCAGGATCCGCGGGACCGGCAGGATCGCGATGAGCTGCTCGATCGCGGGCGTCGTGGGATTGTCGAGCGTGACGACGACGTTGAGCTCCTTGTTGCCGAGCTGCGGAAAGGGGTGGGACTGGTCGAGCGCGAGCGGGGTGAGGACGGGGTACACCTGCTCGCGGAAGTACGCGCGCACCCAGGCGAGTTCGCGGGGGGTGAGGTCCTGGCCGCTCTTGAAATGGATGCCCTCGGCGGCGAGGGCCGGCACGAGCTGCTCGCGCCAGCAGCGGTACTGGTCCTCGACGAGGGCGTCCACGCTGGTGCGGATGCGCCGGAGCTGTTCGCCGGGCGTGAGGCCGTCCGGGCCGGTCTCGACGACGCCGGAGTCGCGCTGCTGCATCACGCCGGCGACGCGGATCTCGAAAAACTCGTCGAGGTTGCTGCCGGTGATCGCGAGGAAACGGACGCGCTCGATCAGCGGGTGGCGGTCGCTCTGCGCCTGCTCCAGCACGCGGCGGTTGAACGCGAGCCAGCTCAGCTCGCGATTGAAGTACACGGGCGACGGGACGGTGGTGGCGGAGGATTTGGTCGGGCGCGAGGCCATGCGGCAATGGACGCCGTCAACCTAGATTCAACGGCGGGCGAAACCACACTATTCAGCCGCCGTCGCCGGATTGTAACACGGGTCCAACGACTTCGACCGGCGCGAGGGCGGTTGGTGCCGCGGAGGCGGGACGTCGGGCAGCCGGTGGGGGTAGGCGGCCTGCTCGCAGGCGCTCACTCGTGGCGTGTGGCGTGCGCGGTGGAGCGCCCGCGAGCGGGCGGCCTACCTGGCGTGAGGGCGCGGTGAAAGAGGGCGGGCGGAAGACCCGCCCGACGCCGGCCTCAATCGGTCACCGTCTTGAGGTTGAGGAAGGAGCGGAGGCCGTGCCCGCCCAGCTCGCGGCCGAGGCCGCTGTCCTTGACGCCGCCGAAGGGGAGGCTGGCGTCCGAGCGGATGAAGCGGTTGACGGCGACGAAACCGGCGTCGATCTGCGGGATGAGCGCGCGGGCGCGGCGGGCGCTGCGCGTGAAGATCGCCGCGCCGAGACCGTAGGGCGTGGCGTTGGCGAGGCGCACGGCGTCGGCCTCGTCGCGGGCCACGAGGATCGCGGCGGCCGGGCCAAACAGCTCCTCGTCCGCGGCGGGCATGCCCGGCCGGACGCCGGCGAGCAGGGTGGTCGCGAAGAAGTTTCCCGGGCCGGGCAGGGGGGCGCCGCCCATCACCAGCCGGGCGCCGCCGCGGACGCTCGCGGCGATCTGGCGGTGGAGCCGCTCGCAGAGGTCGGGGCGGGCGAGGGGGCCGACGTCGGTGGCGGGATCCGTGGGATCGCCGGTGCGGCGGGCGGCGAGGCGGGCGGCGACGAGGGTTTCGAATTCGCGGGCGACGGAGCGGGCGACGATGAAGCGCTTGGCCGAGGCACAGCTCTGGCCGGAATTGATGAGGCGCGCGGCGGCGCAGGTCTCGGCGGCGAGCGCGAGGTCGGCATCGGCGAGGACAATATAGGGATCGCTGCCGCCGAGTTCGAAGACGCCGGGTTTCATCGCCGTCGCGGCGAGGGCGGCGACATGTTTGCCGGCGACCGTGCCGCCGGTGAACGTCACCGCGCGCACGCGGGCGTCGGCGATGAGCGCGGGCACGGGCGCGACGCCGGTGACGAGGACCTGGAAGACGCCGCGGGGCACGCCGGCGCGGGCGAAGACCTCTTCCATCGCGAGGGCGCAGCCGAGGACGTTGGGGGCGTGTTTCAGGAGGAGGGTGTTGCCGCCCATGAGGGCGGGCGCGGCGGCGCGGATGATCTGCCAGAACGGGAAGTTCCAAGGCAGGATCGCGAGCACGACGCCGAGCGGTTCGAGGACGACGCGGGACCCGGCGGGGGCGCCGGGCGGATGCTCGTCGGCGAGCAGGGCGGGGCCGTGCTGCGCGAAATACTCGCAGGTGCGCGCGCACTTCTCGACCTCGCCGCGGGCCTGCGTGACGGGCTTGCCCATCTCGGCGGTGGCGAGGGCGGCGAGTTCGTCGCGCCGGGCGAGGAGTTCGCGCGCGACGGCGTGCAGGTGGTTCGCGCGGGCCGCGGGGGCGAGGGCGCGCCAGGGGCGCCGGGCCGCGTGGGCCCGGGCGAGGGCGCGCTCGATCTCGGCGCGGGTGTGCTCGCGGTGGGTGGCGAGCCGGCGGCCGGTGGCGGGATTGCGCGAGACAAAGGACATGGTCCCACGTTCGCGCGGGGGCGGGCGATGACAAATGGAAATCGGGAAAAGGACCGGGACAGCGCCGCTGTTTCCCGAAGAGACCACTTGCGACCGCGGCGGGCTTCGTGCGTGATGCGCGGCATGGCCCGAGGTGAAAAGCGTCCGGTGACGGTGCACATGATCGCGGAACACGTGGGGGTTTCGCCCTCCGCGGTGTCCACCGTGCTCGCCAACCGCCACGAGGAGCGCCGGCTCGCCCCCGCCACCGTGGAAAAAATCCGCCAGGCCGTGCGCGAGCTCGGGTACGTCCCGAACATCGCGGCGCGCCGCCTGCGGGCGCACGACCCCGAGGTGCGCCATCTGGAGATCGGCATCCTGACCTCTTTTGAGGCGCCGCTGTTTCTGGTGAGCCGCGTCCTGCGCCAGGTGCAGCGGATGGCGGACGCGCGCACCGGGCCGGGCCGGCGGTTCTCGGTGTCGATCGACATGTTTCACGCGGGCCGGCTGCGCGAGATGCCGGGGCTGCTCAACGCGAGCCGGTTCAACGGCGTGATCATCACCAACACGATCCCCGCGGACGACGCGTTCCTCGCCGCCACCACGCTGCCCTACGCCGTCGTCGTGCTCGGCCGCCGGCTGGCCAACTATGCCTGCGTGCTCGATACGCCGGGGGAGATCGGGCGCCGCGCGGCGGAGATCCTGCTCGCCCGCGGGTGCCGGCGCCCGGTCGTGCTCGTGCCCGCGCTGCTGACGCAAAGCACGGCGGAGCGCGCCGCGGCCTTTGCCGCGACGGTGCACGCCCACCTCGGCAGCGAG
>JAPLTR010000541.1 GCA_026398065.1 Verrucomicrobiota bacterium
CGGAACGAACGCACAAGGGACATCGGATGAGGTCGGAGTTTGTGCGAGCGGGTCGGATTTGGTCGGAGTTACCCGGATTTGGCCGGAGCGGGTCGGAGCGAGCGCGGCGAAATCCCCGGACACCCCACGTGGCGCAGACACGCGCCCGCCCCGGCGGAACGCGGCGGCGTTTCGCGAGGGGCGGTTTCCGGAACGGTCCGGGTTCATGGGCGGAGTGGGTGCGGGTTGAAGTCGGCTCCCATCCTACCATTTTAAGAAACAAAAGCAATCAAAGAGTTGATTAAAAGAACCAATTGCCGGTGCCGGGCTGCCGGGACGCCGACCGCCGATTTGCCGCCGCCGACCGCTACGATCCGCCCAAACCAGCCGGGGCTTCGCCCGTGAAAGGCCGTGTTTCCCAAATGCCCCTCCCCCGCCAGGACCCACCTCCGACGGGCGGGGCGGCAGACCGGCTCCGGGGTCCTGAACCGGTCGTCATGGAAATGCGCCAGCACCATCCCCGGTGATTGAAAAGGGAGCGAAGGGCGCGGCCCCGTCCGAACCTCGGCGAGGGATACGATTTGTCCTGTCCGGTTTTTGCGGGGGCGGGTATTAGTGAGTGCAACGTCCATGATCCCCGACGCCGAACTCCTTCGCTGCTACGCCGAATCCCGGTCGGAGGAGGCCTTCGCCGAAATCGTGCGGCGGTATCTCAACCTCGTCTATTTCACCGCCCTAAGGCGAACCAGCGACGGGCACTTGGCCGAGGACATCACCCAGGTGGTATTCACCACGCTGGCGCGGCAGGCCGCATCGTTGGCGCGCCACCCGGTTTTGACCGGCTGGCTCTATACGACCACGCGCTTCACGGCGGCGAAAGCGGTGCGCACGGCGCAGCGTCGGAAATCCAGCGAACAGGAGGCCGGAACCATGAACGAACTTTTTCGTGACGGCGGAAATCCGGACGACTGGGAGAAACTGCGGCCGGTGATCGACGACGCGCTCGATGAGCTGGACGACCGCGACCGCGAGGCGGTGCTGATGCGATGCCTCGAGCACCGGCGGTTCGCCGAGATCGGCGCCGCGCTTGGTCTCAGCGAAGACACCGCCAGGAAGCGCGTCGAGCGCGCGCTCGACAAATTGCGCACGCTGCTCGAGCGGCGTGGTTTGAGTTCGACGACGGCGGCCCTCGCCGCGGCGCTCGCGAACCAGGCGGGTGTCGCCGCGCCGGCCGGACTCGCGGCCAGCGTGACGGGAGCGGCGCTGGCCGGGTCGGCTGCGACTGCCGGTGCAGGACTGGCCACCTTTATGAGCATCACCAAACTTCAGGCCGGGATCGTGGGTGTGCTCGCCCTGGCGGGCGCGGCCGGTTACCTGTTGCAGGCGGAGACCAACGCCGGCCTGCGCCGCGACCTCGCCGCCGCCCGGGAGCAGCAGCAGGCCATGGCGGCCCTGCGCATGGAAAACCAGCGGCTCGCGACCGTGGCAGCCGAGGTGGAGATGTTGCGTCGCGACGATGCCCAACTGCAGCAACTCGCGCAGCGCGTCGCCGAGATCAAGCGGACGAATCAGGAAAAAGCGCGGCTCGCCCAGGCCCGCACGCAAGATCGGCGCAAGGCGTTCGAGGACAAACTTCGCGCCGACGACCAGAAGGCCCAGGAGGAAATCGACCGGATGAACCGGGAAGCCAATCAACTCGTCAAAGAGTTCAAAGCCCTGTCCGAGCAGGCGAAGGATCCGGCGTTGACGCCGGAGGCGCGCGCCAACGCCGAGGCGGCGGCGCAGGCGAGCCTCGCTACGATCAAGCGGAGGCGCGACGAGATCCGGGTGTTTTCCGAAAACGTCCAAAGATCCCTCACGCAACGCCTGCAGGCGTTTCGCAGTCTCATGGGTGACGACCCGAATTCCCCGCCGCCGGCGCTTCAGACAGGAAGCGGCCGTCTCGAATTGCGCCGCGATCCGGCCGACGGGACGAATCCCGCGGACAACCCGCCACCGCAAATTCGTGCCGACTTGTGGTGGCTCGAAGCGCAGGGGGTGCCAGCGAACGGCGGGGGCCCGGACGCCAGCCCACCGCCGGCGACGGAGCTGAAACCCGTTCCGAACCCCTGAAGCCGCGTACGACGCCCAACCGTGAAGCCCCGCCCCGCCGTCGGATTCCTGATCGTGCTCACCGTGCTGATCGTCGTGGGTGGGGCCGGTCTGGCCGCGCAACGGCGGCAAACGATGAGGCTGCGCAGCGAGCTT
>JAPLTR010000833.1 GCA_026398065.1 Verrucomicrobiota bacterium
ACGCTCACGAAACTCTCCGGTTCCTGCCGAGATTCCGGTTGGCTCCTCGTTCAGGCGCTCCGCCACTGCGGCCTCGCTGCGCGTTTCGTCTCCGGCTACCTGATCCAGCTCAAGGCGGACCAAAAATCCCTCGACGGCCCCTCCGGCACGGAGAAGGACTTCACGGACCTCCACGCCTGGTGCGAGGTGTATCTGCCCGGCGCCGGCTGGATCGGGCTCGACGCGACCTCCGGCCTCCTGGCCGGTGAGGGCCACATCCCGCTCGCATGCTCGCCGGAGCCGTCGAGTGCCGCGCCGATCAGCGGCGGCGTCGACAAGTCCGAGTCGAAGCTCGATTTCGCGATGGCCGTTTCGCGCATCTACGAGTCGCCGCGCGTCACCTATCCCTACACCGACGCCCAGTGGGCCGCCATCGACGCCCTCGGCGAAAGGATCGACGCCACCCTCCGCGCCCGCGACGTCCGCCTCACCATGGGCGGCGAGCCGACCTTCATCTCCATCGACGACATGGACGGCCCCGAGTGGAACACCGCCGCCGTCGGCCCCCGCAAGCGCCAGCTCGCCGAGGCCCTCATCAAGCGCCTGTGGAACCACTACGGCGCGGGCGGCTTCATTCACTACGGCCAGGGCAAATGGTACCCGGGCGAACAGCTCCCGCGCTGGGCCTTCTCCGCGCTGTGGCGCCGCGACGGCCAGCCGATTTGGAAAAATCCCGCCCTCCTCGCCGACATCGCGAAACCCACCGGCCGCACCATCGCCGACGCCCGGGCCTTCACCACCCGCCTCGCGCAGAATCTCCGCGTCGCGGAAAAATGGATCATGCCCGGTTACGAGGACGCGTTCTACTACGTGTGGAAGGAGCGCCGCCTCCCGACCAACGTCGATCCGCTCAAGAGCCGGCTCTCCGACACCGAGGAGCGCACGCGCCTCGCGAAGATCTTCGAGACCGGCCTCGACCACGTCGTCGGCTACGCGCTGCCCGTCGAGCGCGCCGCGCCGTATGGCTGGGCCAGCGGCCCGTGGTTCCTCCGTTCCGAGCATCTCTTCCTGATCCCCGGCGATTCGCCGATGGGCTTGCGCCTCCCGCTCGATTCGCAGCCGTGGGTCGCGCCCACCGATGCGCGCCATCTCATCTCGCCCGACCCGCAGCTCGAGCTGCCGCCGCTCCCGAGCGCCGAGGCCCTCGCACGCCAGTACCGCCAGTCCGTCGGCTCCGCCCGCGCCGCGGCCGCCGAGCGCCTCGCCGAGCTGCGCCGGCACGCCGGGTTCCCCGGCGACCACGACCCGCGTCCGCAATCCCTCCCGCCCGCCGACCGTGTGCCCGCCGCGCACGAGAGCGCGCCATGGATCGTCCGCACCGCCCTCTGCGTGCAGCCCCGCGAGGGGCATCTGTTTGTCTTCATGCCGCCGGTGCGCACGACTGAGGACTACCTCGATCTGCTCACGGCCCTTGAGGCCACCTCCGCCGAGCTCGCGCTTCCGATCA
Source organism: Verrucomicrobiota bacterium (assembly GCA_026398065.1). Taxonomy (GTDB): domain Bacteria; phylum Verrucomicrobiota; class Verrucomicrobiia; order Opitutales; family Opitutaceae; genus GAS368. The sequence goes on from JAPLTR010000833.1 coordinate 1,487, forward strand.
TCATCGAGGGCTATCTGCCGCCGCACGACCCGCGCCTCAACAGCATCAAGGT
>JAPLTR010000214.1 GCA_026398065.1 Verrucomicrobiota bacterium
GTATCGGCCGCGGCGGTACAACTGGAACTGGCGTTCCCGGTCGGTATATGGTGTGGCCTTGCGGCGGGCGACGATCGGAAGGTAGGCCGGGACGTAGGCATCGCCGACGGCGCGGAGGAGCGCGAAGGAGCGCTCGAAGCCGAGCTCGCTGAAATCGTCGAAGAAGAGGCCGCCGATGCCGCGGGGTTCGGCGCGGTGCTTTAGGTAAAAATACTCGTCGCAGGTTTTCTTGAACCGAGGGTAGAGAGTGTCGCCGAAGGGCGCGACCGCGTCGCGCGCGGTGCGGTGCCAGTGGACGGCGTCCTCGGCGTAGCCGTAGTAGGGCGTGAGGTCGAAGCCGCCGCCGAACCACCAAACCGGCGCCGAGGGCGCCGGTTTGGATGCTCCAACCTCCAAACTGGAAGTTCCAGATTGGCCGGAGGAGGGGGGCGTCGTGCAGAAGAAGCGGACGTTGGCGTGGCTGGTGGGGACGTGGGGATTGCGCGGGTGGATGACGAGGGAGACGCCGAGGGCCTCCCAGGGTTTGCCGGCCAGCTCGGGCCGATGGGCGGTGGCGGAGGGCGGCAAGGTGGTGCCGCGGACGTGCGAGAAGGCCACGCCGGCCTTCTCGAAGACGGCGCCCTCGGTGAGAATGCGGGTGCGACCGCCCCCGCCCTCGGCGCGCGTCCATTCGTCGGTGCGGAAGGCGGCGGCGCCATCCTCGCGCTCGAGGGCCGAGCAGATGCGGTCCTGTAACGAGAGCAGGTAGGAGCGGACTAGAGAGGTGTCGGGTGCGGCGGACATGGCGCGGGAGCCGAAGAGAAGAGCGGGAAGGAGGGCGGAGAACGAGAAGGATTTTGGGCGGGGCTTGACGACTTTGGTAGGTTTCACGTTCGACAGGGCGGGTTGTCCCGTGCTGCCTCAACCTTCCCTCTGATGAATCCGACCGTTCTCACGACCCTCGCCATAACCGGGTTTACCGTGGCGTTTTTCCATGCCGCGATCCCGACGCACTGGCTGCCCTTCGTGCTGGTCGCACGGGCAAGGGACTGGAGCCGGCCGAAGACCCTGCTGGTGACAATGTTTGCGGGGCTGGGGCATGTCGCGCTGACGACGGTGCTGGGGCTGGCGCTGGCGTGGTTCGGCTTTCAGGTCGACGCACGGTTTGGCGAGGCGTTTCCGAAGATCGCGGGGGCGGTCCTGCTCGCCGTCGGGCTGTATTATTTTTGGCGGCAGTGGCGGGGCGCGGGGATCTGCCACCACCCCGTGCCGGGCGGCCACCATGAGGCGGACGAGCACTGTGGGCACGAGGACGAGGGTCACACGCACTGGGACGGCGAGCTGAAGGACAGCGAACTGCTCTCGCTGAAAAAAGGCGACGGCGCGGCGATCGGCGGACTTTTCCTCATGCTGACGCTTTCACCCTGCGAGGCTTTTTTGCCGATCTATCTATCGGGCGTGCAATTCGGCTGGCGGGGATTTTTCGTGCTCAGCGGCATCCTGGCGGCGGCTACATTTGCCGGGATGCTGGTGTTCACGTGGCTCGCACTCGTGGGACTGGAGAAGATCCAGGTGAAAAAGTTCGAGCGCTATGAGGCCGGGTTGCTGGGCGCCCTGTTTTCCGGCGTCGGCGTGCTCATCATGGTGATGGAGCATTGAGCAAGCGGCCGGCCTGCGGACATCCTGAAGCGCCGTTGTAAGGCGCTCGCTTCGGTCGCGGAGATTATTTCTTTGCGCCAGGGATCGAGAACTTCACCGGCGCCTGCGCGGGATCGGCCGGGGTCGCAGGCTTGGCCGCGACCGGCTGCGGAGCGACCGTGATGGGCTTGTTATCGATGACTTTGGCGGAGGCGAAGGGCGTGCCGCCGGGCGGGAGGGCGGCGAAACCGCGCTCGATGAGTTCGACGGCCTTGAGATCGCGGGCCTTGCCCTTGTCGATCGCGCCGCCAGGGCCGAACGAGCCCATGATCACGGTGATGATGCGGCGGCCGTTGCGCTCGGCGGTGGCGCTGAGGCAGTAGCCGGCGCCCGCGGTGTAGCCGGTCTTCAGGCCGTCGACGCCAGGAACCTTGCCGAGGAGATTGTTGTGGTTCCGCATCTCCTGGGGTTGAGCGCGGACGCCCGCGCCGAAGGGACGGTGGGCCACGGAAGCGTAGCGCAGCACATCGGTCTTGAGCAGGAGGTGGCGGCAGAGGAGGGCGAAGTCGCGCGGCGTAGTGAGGTCGCCGTCCTCAATTCTGCGGGAGGCGGGCGGCAGGCCGTGCGGCGTGCGAAACGTGGTCTGGGTCATGCCCAGTTCGCGAGCTTTGGCGTTCATGAGTTCGACAAAGGCGGAGGCTGATCCGGCGCAGGCGCGGGCGAGGGCGTTGGCGGCGTCGTTGGCGGACTGGATCATCATCGCGTACACGAGTTCCTCGACCGGGAATGTCTCGCGCGGATCGAGGTAGACCTGGGTGCCGCCTTTCTTGGAATCCTCGACCGTGATCTTGACCGGAGTGTCGAGACGGAGGCTCCCGTCCGCGAGTTTGTCGTGGAGGACGGCGAAGGTCATGAGCTTGGTCATGCTCGCCGGAGGGGTGACGACATCCGCCCGGTCTTCAAAGAGGACCTTGCCGGTGGTGGCGTCGGTGATGATGGCGCCCTTGTAGGCGGAGGAATTGTCCGTCTCGGCCGGATGGGTGGGCTTGGCGCGATTGGCAGCGTGAGCCAGCGGCACGAGCGCGGCGAGAGCGGTGGCGAAGAAAAGACGGCGCGAAAAAATCATCCGCGGAGCGGAGGAAGATTTTTCGGCAGGGGCGAGCAGAATCCGTGAAACCGACGTGGCGGAGGGTGAAATCCGGCCACGCGAATCGGTGAAAGGGTGCCCAGGTGGCGAAGCGCGGCGAGGACTCAGATGGATGACCGCGTCGCTTCGTTCCTCCCAATGACAGTCCGCTACGCTTTGGTCTGCTCCAAGGGAAGGTCGTGCAGTTTCACGTCCGGGTTCTTTTCGGCAAAATAGCGCATCGTCCACTCATTGGGGAAGAGACCGACGGGCTGGTCGAGCTTGTCGGTGCCGAAGGCGACGCCGCTGGGGATGAGGAAGCGCGACACGTCGGGGAGCTTTTGCGCGGGGTCGGTGGGCGCGAGCCACTTCATCAAGCTCCAAGGCGAGGGATCGAGGCGGGACTCGGCCCCGTACTCGGCCTGAAGGCGCCACTGGACGACTTCGAATTGGAGGACGCCAACGGCGGCGAGCAGCGTGGAGCTGGTCATGCCGGCGCGGAGAGTGATCGACTGGACGACACCTTCCTGGAGGAGCTGTTCGAGACCGGCGCGGAATTTCTTGGCGTCGGCGGGACTCGGGTTGGCGATGAAGGTGAAGACCTCCGGCGGGAAGCGCGGGATCTCATCGTAGAGGATCGTCTTGTCCTCGGTCAGGGTGTCGCCGATGTGAAAGCTGTCGTGGCCGACGAGGCCGATGACGTCGCCGGGCCAGGCTTCGTCGACGGTCTCGCGCTCCTGGCCGAAGAGTTTGTGCGAGGACGACAGGCGCATCGTCCGGCCCGTGCGCTGGTGGACGACCGTCATGTCGCGCTCGAACTTGCCGGAGCAGATGCGGACGAACGCGATGCGGTCGCGGTGCTTCGGGTCCATGTTGGCCTGAATCTTGAAGACGAAGGCGGAGAACTTGGGGTAGTCGACCGGAACCGTCCAATTTTCGATCTTCGCCTTGGGATTTTGGATGGCGACCGACCGGTGAGGCTGGGGCGGGATCGAGTCCTTGAGAAAGCCGTCGAGGAGGAGCTGGATGCCGAAATTGTTGACGGCACTCCCGAAGTAGACGGGC
>JAPLTR010000524.1 GCA_026398065.1 Verrucomicrobiota bacterium
CCTCGCCGTCGATCCGGGCGATGCAGGCGACGCCGGAGGAATTGACGGCGGCGACCTCCCGCGGATCGTACGGCACGTCGCGGAGGGCGACGAACCCGGCGAAGACCGTGAGGTTGCCGACGAGCAGCCACGCGAGCGAAGCGCGGGTGCGGTGGACGAGTACGTTGAAGGCGAGCGTGAGGGGCAGGAGCACGCGCATCGCGGCGCCGGGAAAGTCCTCCCACACCGCGGTGCCGAGGAAGAGCATCATGCCGGTGTAGGCGACACCGACGCGCCACCAGCGGTCGTCCCAACGCCAGCGCGTGACGAAGAAGGCCGCCTGCGCCGTGAGGCCGAGCGTGGCGAGGAAGGTCGTGACCGAGAGGACATGGTCCTCGACGGTGAAAAGCGCGGCGGTGGCCGCGCCCCATTTCTCGACGAAGCCGGCCCCGGGGAGGGTGAAGTTGGCCCAGCCGGCGTCGGCGGGGCCGAGGCGCCAGCGCAAATAGGCGAGCCAGGCGGCGAGCGGGACGGCGACGGCGATGGCGCGGAGGACGGTGCGCAGGGAAAACCAAGGACGTTCCACGAGACCGGCGAAGGCAAGCAGGGAGGTCTCGCGCGCGAGGGCGGCGGCGGCGAGGAAGGCGGAGGCGGTGCGGGGGCGCGAGCGTTCGGCGGCGAGGAGCGCGGCGGTGAGGATGGCGAGGGCGACGAGATCGGTGAGCGCCAGGCGCACACTGGCGAGGGCGCCGGCGGAGAAGAGCACGCCGCACCACGCCATCCAGCCGCGGGCGTCGGAGACTTCGAGAATCCTCCAGAGCAGCGCCGCGAGCGCGAACCAGGCGAGGAGGTTAAGGACCGGGTAGGTGTGGATGATCCACGCGGGCTGGCCGCCGCCGAGGAGCCACGCGAGCGCGGGCGGCAGGATGCGGCGGGCGCGGTAGGCGAAGTTGTCCATCGCGCGCGGGAGTTCCGGGTCGCGCAGCGTGGGGTCGTGGGCGATCTGGGCGTAGTAAAGGCCGTCGTAGCCACCGTTGTCGCGGTGGACGAAGACGGGGTGTTCCCGGAAGGCGGCGATCTTCAGGTCGTCGCTGGGTGCATCGAGCTGGATCAGCGAGGTGAATCCGTACACGGGATGCCAATAGCGACCGACCAGGACGACGAAGACCGTGACGGCCGCGAGGGCGGCGGCGCGCAGGAGCCAACGACGGAGGGGAGACACGCGAGGCAGACTCACTTGGCGGCGGACACGGCGGCGGGACCCGTAAGGCGCCAGAACGAAACGTTTTTCAGGGAGCCGACCCGCGTCCACTCACCGGGGCAGCGTTCGTGCAGCGTATTTTTTTCCTCGGCCTCGAAGACCACGGCGCAGACCGGGCGGCCGGACTTGGCAGCCAAGGCGGCGAAGTGTGCGAACTGCGCGGTATCGATCAGCTCCGAGCGGAGGATCGGGAAATTCGTGTAGGCATAGAGCGCGCCGCAGAAGGAGGAGCAGACGACCAGCGAGTTGGGGGGGAGGGCCTTTTGGGCGGCGAGCGAGGCGTCGGTGTAGACGTTCTCATAGCCCGGGATGTAGAGGACGCCGAGTTTCTTCGTCCAATAGACCGAGCCCGCGACCGCCCAGATGAAGAGAACTGCGGCTGAGGCGTGGAGCAGGAGGGGGCGTCGCGCGGCGGGAAGCCGGCGAACGAGCGCGTCCAGACCGAGCAACGCGCCCAGGATGAGGGCGGGCACCGAGGGCAGGAGATAGCGCAGGCTCCACCACGATTCGTGGGAGAAGACGACGCAGGCAAAAAGGACGATCACGGCGACCCACCACACGGCGATCGCGGCCACGATGCGCGTGCGGAACTCGCGCTCGAACGGTATGGCCAGGGGGAGGACCAAAAAAACTGCGGGCAGCAACAGGGCGAGCCAGTGGGCGAAATCCACCAGTGCACCGGGGATATAGACCACGTCGAAGGCCTCGTAGATCGCGCCGTAGCCGGACCGAAACGGATGGCCGTAGAGGGTGTAGTTGTAGAAGCCGAGCCACGCGGCGCCGGGGATGCCGCCGACGACGAGCAGCCCGAGGCGGCGCCAGTCGGGGCCAAGGAACACCAGGAGGGCGGCTAGCACGACGGCGTTGGTCGGACGGACGAGGACGGCGATCGAGAAAAGGGCGCCGCAGGCCACCGCCCACCCGAGATGTCGCCGGGCGCGGAGGGCGGCGAAGACGGCGGCCAGCGACCACGTCGTCGCAGGCGTGTCGCTGAGCGGCTGAATCGAGGTGAAAATGAAGATCGGGCACAGCGCGAGCGCGGTGGCGCCGGCGGCGGCCAGAAAGGGGCTGAGATTGAGCTCGCGGGCGGCGAGGTAGCAGAGCCAGACGGCGGTCAGGGCGCTGGCGAGGTCGATGAACAGGACGCCGTAGTGCCAGCCCAGGAGCTTGCCGGCGGCGGCGAACTGCAGCGGCAGGCCGGGCGGGTAGGTGGGCGGGAGCACGGTGCCCTCCAGGGTCGGATAAAACCCATACGGCGTGAAATGCATGCGGTTGAGTTCGGACACGGGCCCGAACTCGGCCGGCACCCGCAATTCGCCAGCGAGGTGGCCGGAGGCGATGAGATGCGCGCTGTTGAGATAGCCCGAGGAATCGGAGCCGCCGGCGGCGACGGTGGAGTTGCGACCGAGGAAAATCCCGTAGGCGGCGAGGGCCAGGAGAGCCAGAACAACGAACCAGCGGGGGGCAGGGACCGCCGGAGCGGGGGGATTCGGATTTGACATGTCTCGTTCGCGTTCTGTGATGCGGCAAACTGCACGTGATAAATTCGGATGACAAGCCCCTGCATCGGTCCCACCCGCACCCCCTGCCGCGAGGAGTGCGGACCGAGGAATGAGCACGCCCGGCGGTCCCAAACACGTGAGCTGGCTGAGGCGCCTGCTGGCTTCGCCCGTGAAGGCCATGGGCCTCGCGAGCGTGGTGCTGTTCCTGTGGGCCGTGGCACACTTTTATGACGCGAGGACCGGGTTCTCGAGCCTGATCTCCATCGGCGACAAGGTGGGGGACAACAAGGTTTCCCAGCTCCGGCAGGTCCCTCATTTTGTCTACGAAGAATCATGGGGCTACGATGGCGCCTACTATGTGCAGCTGGCGCTGAACCCGACGCTCGACAACCCCGAGCTGACGAAGGCCATCGACAACCTGCCGTACCGGGCAAGGCGCATCCTGTTCTGCTGGGCGGCGTGGGTGCTGGGGGTCGGTCAGCCTGCGTGGATCGTGCAGGCGCACGCGCTGATCAACGTGCTGTGCTGGCTGGCGCTGGCGTGGGTCCTGTTGCGCTGGTTTCCCCTGACGGGATGGGAGAATTTTTTACGGTGGTTTGCGGTGATGTTTTCTCACGGGATCTGCATGAGCGTGCGCGACTCGCTGGTGGACGGCCCGAGTCTCCTGCTCGTCGCGCTCGCGATGCGCTGGGTCGAGGAGGGCCGGCGCGGCGCCGGGCTGGCCACGCTGGCGTTCGGCGGACTGGGGAAAGAGACGAGCCTCCTGGCCGTGGCGGGCGTGGCGGATATCAAATGGAAGTCGCCGCGTACGTGGTGGCGGCCGGTGCTCGCGGCGGTGG
>JAPLTR010000152.1 GCA_026398065.1 Verrucomicrobiota bacterium
ACGGGCACCGCACTCGCCTGGGAACTGTTCCGCCTCCTGCTGGTTGATCTGGTGATTTCCGAGGTCGCCCTGCCCCAGGTCGACGGCATCGAGTTTACGCGGCAGATCCGCACACTGCCCCTGTTCCAGAATGTCCCGATCCTTCTGCTGTCAGATGCGCTGGACGAAGAGACCATGGCGCAGGGCTGGAAGGCGGGAGCGAGCGAGTGGCTCGAGCGACCGGTCAGCGACAGCCAGCTTTTGAGCCTCACCGCGGAAATGCTCGCGGGGCGCACCGGCTTTGACGACGTCGTGCCGATGTGGCGGCCGGTCCGCCGGGGGCAGCATCCGAGCGCGTTCGCGGGCCTGTCAGCGAAACGGAAGGTCGGCTGAGATGAAACCCTCCCTCCCAACGCCCCGATCCATTCCCGCCCGCGCCGCGGCCTTTTCCTCGCGCCGTCCGCGCTCCGGCGGTCGGCCATCACTGCGGCCCGCCGCGGTGCTTTCCCCGCGCAACTAAAGCCAACCCTTTCCCGCCGTGCCAAAAATCCTAGCCATCGATGACAGTCTGACCATCCGCAAGCTGGTCGACATGATCCTGCGCGGCGCCGGTCACGAGGTCCTGCTGGCCGAGAAGGGCGCCGCCGGCCTCGAACTCGCGAAAACCCAGAAACCGGACCTGATTCTGCTGGACTACGTTTTGCCCGACATGCAGAGCCCGGACATCTGCCGGCAACTGCTGGAGGATGCCGGTACGGCGGAAATCCCGGTGCTGCTGATCAGTACGAACGGCGGTGCGATCCGGCAGCTCTACGCCGACAGCCGCAACGTCCGCGACTACCTGACGAAGCCGTTTCAGGCAAAAGTGCTCCAGACCGTCGTGGAGCATCTCCTGAAGGTCAAAAAGGACGCGGACGCGCCGGAGATCGCGGAGGTCGCCGCCGTCCGGACCACGACCGGCAGCGCCTCCCCGCTGCCGTCGGCCGCCTTGCCGGTGGCACCCTTTTCCCCGCTGGCGCCCAGTGAGCCCCGGGTCGAATCGACGCCCCACCTCACGCCGACGCCCCATCTTACGCCGGCGCTCCCGCCGCGATTCAGTCCCGGAGCGGCCTCCGCCGCAGCCAGCGATGGCCACGCCCAGTTGCGGGCGCTGCTGAACGCCCGCTTCCGCAATATCGCCAAGATGATTCCCGAGCTGGAGCGCCGCCGTGGAGCGTTGCCGGCGGAGACGTACTATCTGCCCTTCCTGCTCCGCAACGAATTCGTCTCGGAGATCGCCGCCGAGGTGAGCCGCACGCAGATGGCGGCGGACCACTCCGCTCCCCTGATCGCCGGCACGCACGATTGGATGGGTATCGACACCACGCTCTTCCATCTCGGACGCACGTCCGCCACGGGAGTCTTCACCTTCAAGCTCGCCGCCGAAACCGTCGACGTCACCCTGTCCCAGGGCCGGGTGGTGATGGTGGGGTCGAACAATCCCCGGGTCTATTGCGCCGGCGCCACCTATAACTTTCGCGCCGTGCCGACGCCCGCCGTCGCAAACGCGGTGGCCGCCCAACAACGCGACGGCACGCCCTTCTTTGTCACGCTCTCCCGGCTCGGCGTCCTCCGCGATCCGGCGACGGTCGTCGGCTACCTTCGCAGCCAGGGGGCACGGGCGGTCCACCGCGCGATGACCACGCCGGGGACCCGGTATGCCTTCGTCCCCCGTGAGACGCTGCCCGAAATGACCCGCCAGTTTTCCCTCAACGTGGAGGTGCGCCAGTTCGTGCTCGAAGTCCTCCGCCACGTCCATGACTGGCTGGAGATTGAAAGCACCACGGGCTCGGTGGAAACGGTGTTCATGCCCGACCCGGCGGCCGAGGCGATGCTCGCCCAGCTGACGCTCAGTGCGGATGAGACCGCGGTGCTGGCGGGGGTTGACGGGCGGCGTTCCCTCCAGGACATCGCGACCGCGGAGGGCCTGGATCTTTTCGGAACCTGCGCCGCGGTCTACCGCCTGCTCAAGATCGGCGTGCTTCGTGTCGGCACCGGGGTGGCCGCGCCACCCGCCTACACCGACCCGTCCGTCGAGGAATTTCTGCAGGACGCGACGGCCTCCGCCTGGGACCCGGCGGCCCCGCCCTCGTCTCCTGCCGCCCACTTTCCGCTCACGTAATCAAATCCTAACTCAATCCTATCATGGCTAAAATTCTAATTGCCGACGATTCAGCCACCCAGGTGGCCCTCATCCAAGCCGCGGTCGCCGAAGCCGGCCACATCGCGGTGGTCGCCACCAATGGTGACGACGCCCTCCGCATGGCGGTCTCCGAAAAGCCCGCGCTCATCCTGCTGGATGTCGTGATGCCCAACGCCGACGGCTTCCAAGTCTGTCGCAAGCTCCGCAAACTGCCCGAGACCGCCACGACGCCGATCATCCTGGTCACGTCCAAGAATCAGCAGACCGACAAGTCCTGGGGGATTCGGCAGGGCGCGAATGACTATGTCATGAAGCCCTTTGAGACCAAGGTCCTCGCCGAGCTCATCAGCAAACACGTCCGCTAATCCGGCCGCCGCTGACGCCATGAACGCCGCCCTCTCCGCCACTGGAACCGTCGTGCATCTGGTTGCGCTCCGGGCCGGGCAACGCTTCTCCCTGCCGGTCGCAACCGTCCGGGAAGTGCTCGCCCTCCCGGAGCTGGAGCCCGTGCCTCTTGCTCCGCGAGAACTGCTCGGTTCGTTCCAGCTGCGCGGCGAGATCATCCCGGCGCTCCTGACCGATTCGCTGCTGTCGATCGGCTCGGAGAACGATGCGCCCAAGGTGCTGGCCCTGCTCTGCGACGGCGACGCGACTGTCGCCCTCGCCTTCGACCGGGTGTTGAGCGTGATGTCGGTCGATCCCGCCGCCCTGATTCCCCCTCCCCTGGCCCGCCAGCGGCCGTGGATGACCCATCTGCACGTCGATGCGCGTTATCAGCTGGTCACCGTGCTCGACGGACCGGTGCTGGTCGCCGCGCTCGTCGCCCAACTGCAGTTCTCGCTCTCACCCAGCTAGCTCCCGCCGGATAAACTCCCGTCCTCGCCGCAACTCCGTCCTCCGTCCGTTTCCCTCAATCTCCCGCCCGCCTCACCTTCCGCCCCCTGCACGCCGCCGGGGGAAATCAATCAAATGAAATCAAGCACGTCTCCGTCCCAATCGTCCGCCGAAGCGGATCAAGCTTTCCGCAAGAAGGCCCTCAAGGTCAGCAGCAAGATCACCCTGCTGAGTTTCAGCATGGTTCTGCTCACCGCCCTCGTCCTGACCGCCATCGTCTTTGTGCAGAAGGGCCGGCTCTCGCCGGTACTGGGCGCCTATCTCGATGGCCTGGCCTGGAGCGAGGCCGAGCAGACGCTCCGGACGATCCGCGACATGTGCGTGAGCACCCAGGAGCAGAGCCGGCGCGAGCTCGATCACAGCCTCTCGGTCGCCCGGGAAATGCTCCAGCAAAAGGGGGCCGTCGCCTTTGACAAGGAGACCGTGACCTGGGAAGTCGAGGCCCAGGGCAGCCAGTCGAAGACCCAGATCGAGCTGCCCAAGTTTCTGCTCGGGGGCCAGTGGATCGGCCGCAACGCCAGCCGGAGCACCTCTTCCCCGATCGTGGACGACACCAAGCATTTCACCGACGCGGAGGCGACCATCTTTCAACGGATCAACAACGCCGGCGACATGATGCGGGTGGCCACCAGCGTGCTGAAGGCCGATGGCACCCGCGCAATCGGCACCGCCCTCACGGCCACCAATGGCGACGGCTCTCCCAATCCCGTCCTCGCCGCCGTGCTGAAAGGCGAAACCTTCCACGGTCGCGCCCTCGTCGTGAACGAGTGGTACGAGGCTGTCTACGAACCGCTGTGGGACTCCGGTCACCAGAAGGTGGTCGGCATGCTCTTCGTCGGCAAGAACATGACGAAGGCCACCCAGGCGGTGCGCGAGAGCATCCTCAAGGTCACGCTCGGCAAGGGCGGCTACATGTTCGTCTTTGGCACCAAAGGGGACCATCGTTCGTCAGCTACCGGCTCTCCCTCGGCATCACCCGGCCGCTCACGCTCCTGACCGAAACCGCCCAGCGCATCGCCGGCGGCGACAACGCCGCCCGCATGGAAGTCAAATCGGACGACGAAATCGGCGCCCTGGGCGATGCCTTCAATCAGATGCTGGACGCCCGCATCAAGGCCAAGGAAGACACGGAAGACTACAAGAAGCTCCAGGAGGGCATCCAGATTCTGCTCCAGGTGACGGCCGACGCCTCCGACGGGGACTTCACCGTGCGGGCGCCGGTGACCGACGGAGCGCTGGGCAACGTGAGCGACGCCGTCAACCTGATGTTGGAAAACGTCGGTGGTCTCATCAAGAACGTGCAGGAGTCCGCCAAGAGCGTCGCCAAATCGGCGCTCGAGATCGAAGCCGCCTCCGAGCAGCTCGCGACCGGTGCGAACACCCAGAACTCCGAGATCGTCAACACCAGTTCCGCGGTTCAGGAGATGGCGGCCAACACCGAGTCTGTCTCCACCAACGCCGTCGCGGCCAATGAGGCGGCCGGCCGGGCGCGACGCGCGGCCGAAGAAGGCGCCAAGGCGGTGCAGGACGTCATCGTCGGCATGGAACTGATCCGGGAAAACGTGCAGGCCGGTGCCAAGAAGATCAAACGCCTCGGCGAGCGCTCCATGGAGATCAGCACGATCGTCAATACCATCAATCAGATCTCCGCGCAGACGGACATGCTGGCGCTCAACGCCGCGATCGAGGCGGCCCGCGCCGGCGAACACGGCCGCGGCTTCACGGTGGTCGCCGAGGAAGTCCGCAAGCTCGCCGAGCGCGCCGCCGCCGCCACGCAGGAGATCGAAAAGCTCGTCGCCTCGATCCAGGCGGAGACCAACGAATCCGTCACCTCGATGGAGCAGCAGACGTCGCAGGTCGAATCCGGCTCCAAGACCGTCGCGGGCGCCGGCACTTCGCTGGAACACATCCAGGTGGCCTCGGCCCAGTCGGCCGAGCTGATCAACGAGATCTCCCTCGCCGCCAAGCAGCAGGTCCGCGGTGCGAACGGTGTGGTGACGGCGATGCAGACGGTTTCCGAGATCGCCAAGCAGGCCCAGAACGGCGCGGTGCAGACCAAACGCTCCACGGGCGCGCTCGTCAAACTGGCGAACGAACTGCTCGGCAGCGCCGCCAAGTTCAAGGTCTGAGTCCGGCCCGTCCTTCGCCATGACCGCTGTCGCATCCCCCCTCGAGGTCAGCTCGCCGCCCGGACCCGAAGCCCGCTTTGCCGAGCGGGTGAGGGGCCTGGTGGAGAGCCGCTACGGCTATGCCCCGAAGGACGCCGCCATGCCCTCGTTTCAGGCCAGCCTGGAACAGCACCGGGCGGGGCGCGCCATGGAAGCCTACTGGCAGCTCCTGCTCCGCAGCGGGTCCGCCGGCGCCGGCAACGACCTCCAGGAACTCGTGGAACTCCTCCTCAACCACGACACGACGTGTGGGCGCACCCCGCCGCATTTCGATGTCATGCGCGAACGGATACTCCCGGAGTCGGTCCGGAAGGGGCGGCCGTTGCGCATCGCCTCGCTCGGCTGCTCGACGGGCGAAGAGGCCTACACCCTGGCGCTCACCGCGCTGGAGGTGGCCGGCCCGCATGCGCGGCCGGCGGTGGAGATCGTCGGACTGGACCTTTCCGCCCGGGCTCTGACCGTCGCCCGGGCCGGGGTGTATCCGGCCTCCAGCCTGCGCGACCTCACGCCCGCCCGGCGCGAGCTTGGTTTCACCCGCAGTCCGGGCGGTTTCCAGGTGCGCCCGGAGCTCAGCCGGCTCGTTCGCTTCATCCAGCACAATCTCATGTCGCCGCTCCCGCTGGTCGGGATCGATGCGATATTTTGCCAGAATGTCCTGATCTATTTCTCACCGTCCTCGGCCAATGTGGTGCTCGGGCACATCCGAAATGCGCTCGCCCCCGGTGGGTGGCTGTTCCTCGGCCCGACCGAGAGCGCCCACCGCCAGCGCGAATGGTTCCTGCCCGTCGCCTTTGCCGAGACCCTGGCCTACAGCCGCCGCTAGCCCATGAATTTGCCTCCGAATCCTCCCTCCGATCTTGCCGCGCTCATCCGGCGCCTCGCCAGCCAACTCGCGGCCGCCGGGGCCGACCCCGCGGGATTCGATCCCGCGCTGGTCACCGCCAGCGCCCTCGAACAGTGTTCGCTCGACGCGGGCCAGCCGCTGCTCGCCGGGGCGGCCATCTGCGTGCAGCAGCGCCTCGAGCTCTTCGCCAGCGGCCGGGAGGGTCCCGAGGGCCTCGCCCTGCTCGCGGAGGCGTGGACCGCCCACGGGCCCAATCTGCTCGCCCCCGCCGGAGATCCGGCGCTGGAAACGGCGTGGACCGCGTTGCAGGCCCACCTCACGTCGCCGATTCCCGAGGATTCCGGCCAGCCCGAGTTTGCCCCCCCTGGCCAGGAACCCATTCAGGCCGGGGACGCGCCGGTCGATGCCGGCGCCTTTCTCGACAGCCTTGACGCTCCGTCCGATCCGGCGCCGGCCGTCGGGTTCCCCCCGCCGCCCTCCTCGTCGGCCGCGCCCGAAGAGGTGCCCCTCCCGGAACTCGCGCCCGCTGCGCCGCCGGCCCCGCCCGAGGCGGCGGCTGAGGAACTCGTCCCGCCCGAGATCCTGGAGGCTTTCGCCCAGGAATCCCGGGAAGCGTTTGAGACGATGGAGCAGTCCATCATGGCGTGGGAGAAGAACCCCGTCCACGCGAACGAACTCCGCAATGTATTCCGCCTGGCGCACTCCGTCAAAGGCGCGGCCAATTCGGTCGGACTGCGGGCCGTGGGCGCCGTGCTGCACCGGCTGGAAGACATGTTGGAGGATCTCGTCGAGGGCCGCGGCCGGATCGTCCCCGGGGCGCTCGCCGCCCTGGTCCTGGGCGTGATCGATGCGCTCCGCTCGGCCCTGGCCAGCGGTGAGTCGAATCTGCCGGAGTGGGGCGCCACGTCCGAACTTCTGATCGGCCGGATCCATGCGCTGCGGGCCACGTTGGACGACAGCGCCGCCGCGGAAGCACCGGTCCCCGCACTCGCGGCCGAGGCGCCGGGCGCAGCCATCGCAGCGTCCCCCGCCATTGTTCCCGCGGCCGCTCCTGTCGGCGAGGCCCCCGAAGCGGTCGCCGCCGCCCCGGCGGGCGACATGCGGTCGACGCTGGAGACGCCCGCGGCCAGCCCCGCTGCGCCTGCGGCGGTCGCGGACCGGACGCCGGTGGCCGCGAAAGCTGCCGCGTCGGGCGCGCCCGACGTCCGGAACG
>JAPLTR010000593.1 GCA_026398065.1 Verrucomicrobiota bacterium
ACGAGCGGACCCGTGGGAGTGACGCAGCGGCCAATCCGTCGCCATGCGGCTCCAGTGGCACGGCCAAGCCACAGTCCGTTGGGCGTGCCGAAAACGAAAACCCCGGGTGCGGTGCTGAGTGGGAGGAAGCCGGCGTGGGGCCGCTCGTCGATGACGCGAAACGGTCCGTCCGCGGAGGCGGACTGAAGATTGGCTCCCGCGATGAAGATGCGGTCGTCGTCGGCCACAACCCGGCGAGGGCCCACCGCGGCCTGGCCAACGGCGTGGAAGTGTCCGTTCTCATCGCGTCGCATGAGTCCATCGCCGGTGGAGACGTAGAGGGTGCCTCGGGCGAGGCCGAGATTGAGGGGCGAACCTTCCAGGCCCTGGGCGGGACCGTGAAGTGCATAGGCCGCGTCGAGTTGGAGGCGTGCCAGGCCGTTGCGAAGCGCGAGCCAGAGACCGCCTTCACGGTCCTCGCACAGGGCTTCGACCCGGTTGGTCGGAAGGCCGGTGGATCGGTCCAGATGCTGGAGCAGGCGGCCGGCGGGGTCGTGGATGTCCAGACCATGTGAGCCAGCGACGGCGAGGCGGCCATCGTACAGCCGAAGTGCATCGAGCGCGCCGTCGTCGGCGCCGGGCGTGAGGTGGGCGGCGAGCGAATGCAGGGCGGGGGAGGCGGTGCCTTCGACCCCGCCTAGCCAGGCGGAGGGGGTCGGGACGGGTTCGACGCGGTTGTCGCGCAGGCGGTAAACCTGGCGGTTGGCGAGCTGCCAGTGGGGAGAGTTTTCCGCCAGCCAGAGACGAATCGGTGGCGAATCCTCCGGCACGGGCCACGCGCTCGCGGCGACGTCAGGTTCCACCGGGAAGAACAGGAGCTGGCGGGCCGCGCCAAAAAAAACTCCCGCGGGCGTCGCCAGGCTGGTGAACGCGGACCGGAATCCACGCGCGTCGGGTGGGAGGCGATCGCGCATCGGGACGGCCGCTAGTTCGCCCCGCGGGTCAGGGGAGAGGCGGCAGATCGTATCGTCGTTGGCCGTCCAGATCTGACCGAGCGAATCGATGGCGAGGGTCCGCACCGTGGGGCGGCCAGGGACGCGGATTAGCTGCCAGCGGACGCCGTCGTATTCGAGCACCCCCGTGTTGTTGCCGATGTAAATGAAGCCGGACAGGGGGTGTTGCGCGATGCAACGATTGCCGGGAGCCGCGCCGTAATCTTCGGCGGACCAGGTGCGCAAGAACGGTGTGCCGGTAAAGCGGGGATTGACGGGCTCGGCTTCGCTCCGGACCGACAGCAGCAATGCCGCAACCGCGCACATCAGGCGTGCGAGCAACTGTAAAGGGGTAATTTCAGGCGCCGGGAGAATAGGCGAGAAAGGAAAGAAACCCGGGCGACGGCGAGCGTGTTTCGCACCGACAGCGAGCGCGGATTGAGCCGCGCGCTGTCAGCTTGAGGATCGTTTTGCCCGCACGCGCTTCAGTGCGACCGACCATTCGGCGCAACCCGTTTGGGCGGCTACGATCAATCCGCAAGGCCCGGCAGGGCCACTCCAGCCTGCGGTGGAAACAGGCGTGCACATTTCCCGTTTCCCTCGACGCATGGTCGGCTGCGAACGTCAGCCAGGCTCGGGGCAGAACCACGGTTCCGACCTTGTCGAGACTGGCCCGACGGATTTTAACGATCGTACCGATGAGCTGGCGCGCTTCCCGTCGAAAAT
>JAPLTR010000324.1 GCA_026398065.1 Verrucomicrobiota bacterium
CCCTCGCGCAGCAGCCGCTCGCGCAGCTGCACAAACCACTCGCGCGCCTCCTCACTCGGCCGCCGCTGCCGCAGCAGCGCCACGTGCAGGGCGTTGACGTAGGGATCCAGCACCGCCTGCAGGAGGCCGTAGTCCGCCCGCAGAGGTTCGAACGGCGGCAGGTGCCGGTAGCACTCGGAGAGATTTTGCGCGAGCCGCTTCAGTTCGTAGGGCGTCGTCGTCTCCTCGGGCGTGAGGAAGAGCCCGACCCGCCGCGCCGCGCGGCCCACGCCGGCCTTGCTGAGCAAAATGGACACCGGCACCGCGAGCACGAGCCCCGCCAGCACCGGACTGAGCCACCAGAAAAATGCCGGTGAGACCACGAAGGCCGACACGCCCCACACCAAACCGAACGCCGTCTGGCCGCCATGCGTGATGATCGCCTCGCGCCAGTCGGTGCCGTCGTCATCGCCGCCGCGCTTTTGCGTGACCCAGCCCACGCCCTGGCCGAGGAGCGTGAAGAGCACGAACTTGGAGTTGAAGGCCATGTTGATCGGCGCGAGCACCGCCGACACGACGGTCTCCAGGAGGACGCTCAGCACCAGCCGGGGCTTGCCGCCGAACTTGTCGGATTCCGCCTTGTTGCCCAGCGTCACCACGAGACTCACGATCTTGGGCAGGAAAATCAGCAGCATCGTCAGCGCAAACAGCGTCAGCGCCTCGGGGACCTTCACGGTGTAGCCAAACCAGGAGGTCGTGTCGCGGGCCGCCTCCGACACGGCCTGCGGCGAGGCCAGCACCGCAAACACGTGGATCGTGCTCAGGATCATGAACAGGAGCCAGAGCGGCGACGACACGTAGCCCATCACGCCCATCAGCAGGTGAAACCGGCTCGCCGGCCGGAAGCCGCGCGTCGTGAGCAGCCACGCGTGCTGGATGTTGCCCTGGCACCAGCGCCGGTCGCGCTTGGCCGACTCGATCAGCGTCGGCGGCCCCTCCTCGTAACTGCCCTCGATGTCGCCCGCCAGCCAGACCGCCCAGCCCGCCTTGCGCATGAGCGCCGCCTCGACGAAGTCATGCGAGAGGATGCGCCCACCAAACGGCTCGCTGCCCGGCAGCTCCGGCAGGGAGCAATGGTCGATGAAGGGCTGCACGCGGACGACCGCGTTGTGCCCCCAGAAATTCCCCTCATGCTGCTGCCAGTAGTTCAGGCCCGCCAGAAACAGCGGGCTGTAGAGGCGGCTCGCGAACGACTGGATCCGCGCAAACAGCGTCTCGCCGTTCACGATGCGCGGCGCGGTCTGGATGATGCCCACCTGCGGGTTCTTCTCCATCAGCGCCACGAGTTGCACGAGCGCCTTGCCCGTCATGATGGAGTCGGCGTCGAGCACGATCATGTAGCGGTAGCGCCGGCCCCAGCGCCGGAGGAAGTCCGCCACATTGCCCGCCTTCTTGTTGATCGACTGGCGGCGCTTGCGGTAAAAAATCTTCCCGAAGCCGCCGACCTGCTTGCACAGCTCGGCCCAGGCGACCTCCTCGCGGATCCACTGGTTTGGCTGGTTGGAGTCGCTGAGGACGAAGAAGTCGAAGTGCTCCAGTTTCTTCGTCTCCTGCACCGAGCGGAAAACGACGCGCAAGCCCTCGAACACCCGGCTCACGTCCTCGTTGAACGCCGGCATGACGATCGCCGTCGACGCCAGGGTCGGCTCCTCGTCGTCCCGGAGGGTCGCCGTGATGCGTGAGCTGTCGCCGCCGCGGTTGATCACATAGAAGCCGACGAGCGCCGTGCAAAAGCCCGCCGCGATGTGGGCGAAAAGGACCACGAAGAGCGCGAGCAGTGTGCCCTCGAGCACGCTGATCCCATCGCGCCACAGCAGGTCCGCCATGAACCAGGTGGCCAGGCTGGTCAGGCCAAAGATGGCCGAGAAGAAAAAGAAGCGCCGGCGGCCCAGACGGCGCTTGTCCATGTGTTCGGTCAGGTAGAGTCGCATGGGGATCAGCGCGTCGCGTAGAAAATACCGGCCAGCGCCGCCGCAAACAGCAGCCAGAGGAACAGCGCGCGCAGGATCGGCCACTTTTCGAACTGCTCGAGGGTCTCGCCCGCGGCTTCGGTGATGGGGCCGAGGTCGATGGGCTGCGGCGCCATATTCGACACCGCCATGTCCGGCCCGGCGGTCAGGACCCGGGTGCGCATCGCCTTCGCGAAATCGGGAGGGATGCCCTTTTCGTCGAGAAACGCGTAGGGCCACTTCTCCGGCCCGTCGCTCAGCAGCAGCGCCACGCGTCCGTCGATCGCGATGCGCTCGTGGGTCCACGCCTCCATCGTGCCCGTCCGCGGGCGGAATGAACTCAGGGACTCCAGAGATACGTCCATGTTTCCGACAGAACATGGGGACTCTTTTTCAGGAAACAACGCAGTTCCACCGGCTTCCCGCTGCCATCGGGCTTGATGCCGAAGCCAACCCGCCAGGTATTGTCGTAGGGGTTCTTCTGCACGGTCTTGTAGGTAAGTTTCGCACCCTCCCCCACCCACACTTCGGGTACGACGTTCGGATCGGGCTTCTGCTGGCGCAGATACGCGCCGTCGAAGTCGAGCACGAAGCGCCTCAGCTCCGGTTCGTGGGTCTGGGATTGACCGGTGCGGGTGGAAGTGACGAAGCCGGCCGGCGGCCGGATCTGGTCGGAAAACCAGTGCAGCTTGTACTCAAATTCGATGGGCTCCCCGGCCGGCGGCAGCCGCTCCGGCACCCAGAAGGCGACGATGTTGTCGTTGGTCTCGTCACGGGCGGAGAGTTCCGCCAGCCGGACGGAGCCCCGGCCCCACTTGCCCACCGGCTCGACCCAGGCGCTCGGGCGCAGGTGATAGTGGGCTTCGAGGTCCTGGTACGAGTCGTATTTACGATCGCGCTGGATCAGACCGAAACCATGGGGATTCTCGTCGGAGAAGGCCGCCATGCGGGTGAACTTCGGATTCGAGAGCGGACGCCAAAGCCATTCGTTCGCCCCGTTGAAGATCATCAGGCCGTCGGAATCGTGCACCTCGGGACGGAAGTCCCCATAGTTGTTCGGGGAGTTCTCGCCGTGCCAAAACATGCTCGTGAGCGGCGCCATGCCGAAGACGCGCGGGTTCTTCCGGCAATAGACCACGGCCTTGATCTGCATCAGCGTCTCGGCGCCGGGAGTGACGGTGAATCGGTAGGCGCCCGCGAGGCTCGCGCTGTCCATCAGCGCGTAGATCACAAACTGCTTCGCGCCCGGCACCGGCCGCTCGATCCAGAACTCCTCGAACACCGGAAATTCCTCGCCGTCCGGCTCGGTGGTGTTGACCGCCAACCCGCGGGCGGAGAGTCCGTACACCGTGTTCATGCAGAGCGAACGGAAGTAGCTCGCGCCCTGGAACGACACGAGTTCGTCCCACGGACGGTCGAGTTTGCCCAGCACCCGGAAGCCGGCGAAACCCACGTCGTTGCCCAGCTCGCCCGGGATCTTCAGGTCGGCGTACTTGAACAGGCTGCGCGAGAAATTGATCGGGACCGAGGTGCGGCCGTTGAGTTCGTGGAGCTGCACGGAGCGCGTATGCACGAAGCCCGGATGCGAAAACTGGAGCTGATACGGCAGGTCCTTGTCCCGCCGCCACCGGGTCTGCTCCTCGTCGAAGGTGATGAGGCGGTACTTGTCGTAGTCGAGCGCCAGCAGCGAGTCGGGCACGGTGCGCGGCCGCTGCGCGTAGGGCTGGGCTGCGAGCATCTTCGCCCGATAGCGGAGCATCTCGAAGTCGAACATCCCCTCGGCCGCGCGCACCGAGGCGGCGAGGGCGAGCAGCGAGACCAGTGACAGCAGGAGGGCGCGAAGTTTCATTTGTCCAAAAAGTAGCCGCGTTGTTTGTCGGAGATCGGCAGGGCGGCCCGCTCCATCACCTTGAGGAGATCGTCCCACACGAGGCGCTTCTTCCGGTTGTCGACCGGCGGCCGCAGCAGGTAGCTCGGATGATAGGTGACCATCAGCGGCTTCCCAGCAAACTCATGCCACTTCCCGCGGACGTCGCCGAGCACGCGAAACGACCCGAAGCCCAGCAGGCCCTGCGCGGCCGTCCCGCCCACCGCGACGAGGATGTCCGGGTTCACGATCTCGATCTGCGCGCGCAGATACGGAAGGCAGTAGCGCATCTCCTCCTCGGTCGGCGGCCGGTTGCCCACCTGTGCCATGCCCGGCGGCGTCGGCATCTCGGGGCGCCAATTCATGATGTTGCCGATGTAAACCTCCGCCCGCTTCAGGCCCATCGCCTGGATCATCTTCGTCAGGAGCTGCCCCGCCGGACCGACAAACGGCTCCCCCTGGATCTCCTCCTCCGCGCCCGGCGCCTCGCCGACAAACATGATCTTCGCATCCACGCTGCCGACTCCAAGCACGACCTTCTTGCCCGGCCCGACGTGCGCCCGGCACGTGGTGTCGTTGCGCACAAGTTCGAGCAGCGCGTTCCAGCGCGCCTGCTTGTCGCCCGCGGCCAGCGTGACCACGGGCGGCGGTGGCAGCGTCGGCTTCGGCGCCGGTTTGGGCACGACCACCGGCGCCGGCGGCGCATACGGCTTCGGCGGAGCCGCCTCCGCGAAGGTCGCCGGAGCCGGTTCCAGGCGGCTGACGGGGGCCGCAGCCGCCACCGGAGCGGGCGCGGGCTTTCGCGCGGCGATCACCCGCCGCAGCAACGCGACGCTTTCGTCCGACACCGCCACAGTCCGGACGCCCGCCGTCTTCAAGCGGCGCAGTTCGTCGGTCAGGGCGTTGAGGGCGGTGCGCATGACAGGAGGTCAGCCGGCGCGATGCTGCAGCAGCTTCTCGACGTACTTGCCCAGCAAGTCGAATTCCAAATTGACCTGCTCTCCCGCTCGGCGCCCGCGAAGATTGGTGACCGCCAGCGTTGTCGGGATGAGCCACACCGCGAGGCTGTCGCCCTCCACTTCCGCGACGGTGAGCGAGATGCCGTCAATCGCGATACTGCCCTTGTGGATCACATACCGTCCGCTGCCGGCCGGCCCGCGCACCCGGAGATAGTAGTCGTTGCCGCGCTGCTCGAACACCTCGACCAAACCGAGCCCGTCGATGTGGCCCGTGACGAAATGCCCCCCGACCTTTCCGTCGAAGTGCAGGCTGCGCTCTAGGTTGACGGCCGCGCCCGGCGCGAGGGCCGAGAAATTCGTGAGCCGCCGCGTTTCCTCGAGCACGTCAAAATAGAAATGCCCCGCGTCGAACTGGGTGACCGTCAGGCAGCACCCGTTGACCGCGATGCTGTCGCCGACCGCCGCGCCGGCCAGGGTCGCGCCCGCCGCGATTTGTAACCGCCAGGACGCGCCGCCCTGCGTGAAGGCGACGACCCGGCCCGCTTCCTCGACAATTCCGGTGAACATAAAGGGAAAATTATTTGAGTTTCACGCGTAGCACCGCGGTCTCGCCGCCCCGGCTCACGAGGAGCACGAATTCCGCGCGCGACGCGTCCTTCTCGATGTCCGCGAGTTTCGCGGTGACATCGGAAAACGTCTTCGCCTCGGCGCCGTCGATCTCCTTGACCCAGTCCTCCTGCCGCAGGCCGGCGATCGCCGCGGGGCTGCTGGGTTTGACGAAGTGCGCGACCACGCCGGATTTCTCGGAGGTCTTCACGCGCCGCTCGATGGCGTCGCCGTAGACGAACTCGCGGGCGGTGAAGCCCAGCCGGTCGAAGTACTTCCGGTCCGCCTCGCGGAGCAGCTTCGGCTCCTCGCCGAGCACGGCCTTCAGTTCGACGCGGGAGCCGCCGCGCAACACGGTGAGGGCAAACGTATCGCCCGGGGCCCGACGGTCGATCTCGCGCTCCAGCCAGGTCACGACGACCCGCTCGGGCTTGAGCGGCGGCAGCGGCTTGCCGTCCAGGGCGAGGATGATGTCGCGGTCCTTGAGGCCGGCCTTCTCCGCCGGGCTGCCCTCCAGCACCTCGCTCACGACCGCGCCGGACTGCGCCTCGAGCTTCAGAAACTTCGCCACATCGCGGTCCATCGGCTCGAGGCCGTAGGCCCCCAGCCACGCGAGCGGCCGGCCCGACACGCTCTTCGGAATGCGCCCGAGATTCGGCAGGATTTCCTCGGCGAGCATGAAGGCGCTGCTCTCCTCGACGTTGACGAGGAGCACCGGGTCGCCGCGGCTGCGGCGCGAGAACTGGAGATAGCTTTGTCCAAACGAGGTAGAGGCGATGCCCACGAGCACCCCGTCCCGGTTGAACACCGGCAGGCCCGGTCCCGCGACCTCCTGCTGCGAAATGGCTGTGCGCTGCGGCAGCGACTGAATGAGCGCGACGTGGCTCTGCATGATGTAGGGCGCGAAGTCCTCGTCCTTGTTCCGCAGCCCGATGCCCCACACAAAATCGGCGAGCGCCGGCACGGGCGACGGCCCTTGGGCCGCAAAGACGGTGACGGGCGTGAGCAGCGCGCGCGTCTTCGCGTCGGCCCGCACAAAATGCCAGCCGGTGTAAGCGTCCTGCCCGAGGTACTCGGCGGCCGTTCCCGCGGCGTCGCCGGGGAGATAGACCTTGAAGTCCTTCAGCTGCCAGGTGGCCGCGCGCGGATCGACCGCTCCGGAAGGGATGATGATCGTGCCATTGGCGTCGATCACCGTGCCCATCGAAATCGTCGGGCGGCGCTCGGTCTCCGTCTCCGTCAGATATTCGACCGCAACCACGCTCTTGGTGCGTTCCGCCCACAGGGCGGGCAGGTCGGCGGCGCGGAGCGCGGCGGGCGCGCACAGCAGGGCGGCGAGGAGGAGCAGGCGAAATTTCATGGTTTCAGGATATAAAGAGACACCCGGCGGTTCCGCTGCACCTCAAAAAGAGTCGGCTCGGGCTTGGTGTCGTAGGTGGCCTGCGCGGCCTTGATCACATCGAGGGAGAGCACGGATTTCTCGTTGATCTTGATCACGATGTCGCCCCGCGAGATGCCGGCATTGGCCGCGGGAAAGCCGGGCTGCACGCCGATGACGAGCACGCCCCCGGCATCGTCGAGTTGGTTTTCGCGCGCATAGGCGCGGGAGACCTTGCGCACGCTCAGGCCCCATTTTTCCAGCGCCCACTCCTCACCGACACGGCTTTCTAACTTTTCTGTGACCACCGTAAATTCGCGCGTCTCCGGCCCGCGTTTCACGCTGAGCTTGAGCGAGGCCCCGACCGGCTGGTTGGCGATCAGATTCTGGATCGGCGGCAATTGCTCGGGAAACCGGCCGTCGACCTTCGCCCCGTTCAGCGTGAGCAGAATGTCGCCGCTGCGCAACCCCGCCTTGGCCGCGGGCGAACCCGGATCGACGCTGTTGATCAGCATCCCGGTGTTCAGCGCGAGCGAGTAGAAGTTTTCCAGGTCCTGCAGTTCCTTGGGCACGATCCCGATGTAGGACCGCGTGATCTCGCCGCCTTCCTTCAAGAGTCCCTCCACCACCCGCTTCGCCGTGCTGGCGGGAATGGCGAAACCGAGGTTGTTCGCCCCGAGGTAGGTGCGCGAGGAAATGCCGATGACCTTGCCGTCCTCGGTCACGAGGGGGCCGCCGGAATTGCCGGGATTAATCGCGGCGTCGGTCTGGAGCCAGGTATTGAACGCCCCGGTCTCGTAGCCATTCACGCCGCGGGTGTCCTCGAAATAGCGGTTGTTGTTGGAAATGATGCCACGCGTAACCGTGCGCGTGAGCCCGTGCGGGGTGCCGACGGCATAGACCTCCTGGCCGGGGAAGAGCTTGTTGCTGTCGCCGAGTTCCGCGTGGGCGAATTTCAGCCCCCTGCGCTTCACCTCGGCGAGATCGAGGGGATTGACCGGGCGGAGAAAGGTTTCACAGTGGCTGGTTCTTACACGATGTCTACCAAGTGCATTGACTACAACTTCCATGAGATCGAGCCGCACTGGCAATCTTTCTGGGAGCAAAATCGCTCGTTCCGGGCGGACAACGCCTCGTCCAAGCCGAAATATTACGTGCTGGATATGTTCCCCTATCCTTCGGGGGCGGGCCTGCACATCGGCCACCCAGAGGGCTACACGGCGACCGACATCATCGCCCGCTACAAGCGCGCCAGGGGCTTCAACGTCCTTCACCCCATCGGCTGGGACGCCTTCGGCCTGCCCGCCGAGCAGCACGCCGTCAAAACCGGCACGCACCCCGCGACGAACACCGCCGCCAACATCGTCAACTTCACGCGCCAGATCAAGGCGCTCGGCTTCTCCTATGACTGGGAGCGCGAGTTCGCCACCACCGACCCGAAGTATTTCCGGTGGACGCAGTGGATCTTTTTGCAGCTTTTCGCGCGCGGCCTCGCCTATGTGGATGAGCGCCCCGTGTGGTGGTGCCCGGAGCTGCGCACCGTCCTCGCCAACGAGGAAGTCATCGACGGCAAGAGCGAGGTCGGCGGCTTCCCCGTCGAGCGCCGCAATCTCCGCCAATGGGTTCTGCGCATCACCGCCTACGCCGAGCGCCTGCTCGCCGACCTGAAGGATGTGGACTGGCCCGACTCCACCAAGCGCATGCAGGAGGCCTGGATCGGCCGTAGCGAGGGCGCGGAGATCCTGTTCTCCCTCGAGAACGCCGCGCTCGGCACGCTGAAGATTTTCACCACGCGGCCCGACACGCTGTTCGGCTGTACGTACATGGTGCTCGCCCCCGAGCACCCGCTTGCCGACGCCCTCACGACGCCGGAGCAGAAAGCCGCCGTCGAAGCCTACCGCAAAAAGACCGCCGGCAAGAGCGACCTCGAGCGCACCGACCTCGCCAAGGACAAGTCCGGCGTGTTCAGCGGTTCGTACGCGATCAATCCCGTCAACGGCGCGCGCGTCCCGATCTGGATCGCCGACTACGTGCTCATGGGCTACGGCACCGGTGCGATCATGGCCGTGCCCGCGCACGATGAGCGCGACCACGAGTTCGCCGTGAAATATTCCCTGCCGATCATCCAGGTGATCGATAGTGGTTCGGCGGATACGAAGCTGCCCTTCGTCGGCGATGGCAAGGTCATCAACTCCCCCGGCTACGACGGGATGGAGTGGCCTGACGCGAAGAAGAAAATCACCGCCGAACTCGCCGCCCGCGGCGTCGGCAAGGCCACCGTCAATTACAAGCTCCGCGACTGGCTGTTCTCACGCCAGCGCTACTGGGGCGAACCGTTTCCGATCGTGTGGGTCAGCGAGGCCGACTACGCGAAGGCGAAGGCCGTCCGCGGCCCTTCCCTGCCCGCCACGCCCGTCACTTTCATCAGCGACGGGGTCACGCACTACGCGCTGCCGCTGCCCGCCGGCGCCCTGCCCCTGGAATTGCCGGAGACGCAATCCTACCTCCCGAGCGGCACCGGCGAAAGCCCCCTCGCGAACGTCACCG
>JAPLTR010000213.1 GCA_026398065.1 Verrucomicrobiota bacterium
GAAACACGAGCACCGCCGCGATGCCGCCGATCAGGCCGACGCCGCTGCCGACGGAGAGGTCGATCTGCCCCGTGAGCAGGATCATGAACATCCCGAGCGCGAGCGTGCCCGTGATGGAGAACTCGACGATGAGCTGGGTGAGGTTGCGCGGCCCGAGAAACGCGCTTTCGCGCAGCGCGAAAAACGCGCAGATCGCGACGAGCGCGATCGGCATTGCGAGATTCTTGAAGAGGCGGGCGTTCATCGGTGAGTCAGTCAGGCGGCGGCCGGGGTGCGGCCCATGGCGGCGGCGAGGAGTTTTTCCTGCGAGAAATTCACGCGGTCAAATTCGCCGCCGATGCGGCCGGCCGCGAGCATGATGATCCGGTCGCTCAGGCCCATGAGCTCGGGTAGTTCGCTGGAGACGAGGATCACGGCCCTGCCCTCGGCGGTGAGGCGGTTGATGAGTTCGTAAACCTCTAGTTTGGCGCCGACGTCGATGCCGCGCGTGGGTTCGTCGAGCATGACGACGGTGGGCTCCGTCATCAGCGCCTTGCCGAGGACGACCTTCTGCTGGTTGCCGCCGGAGAGGCCGCCGACCCGGGCGTGCTGGTCGGGGGCCTTGATGCGGAGCGACGTGAAGAAGCCCTGGTTGGTCAGGTGCTCGGCGGGCGCGTCGATGCGGGCGGCGGCCCGGGTGAAACGCGAGAGACTGGAGAGGGAGAGGTTGAAGCCGACAGACTGGGCGAGGACGAGGCCGTAGCGCTTGCGGTCCTCGCTCACGAGCACGAGGCCGCGGGCGATGGAGCCGCGGGGCGTGGGCGCGGGGTGCGGCTGGCCGCGCAGGGAAACCTCGCCGGACACACGGTGGCCCCACGCGCCGAAGAGGTGCATGAGCAGTTCGGTGCGGCCCGCGCCCATCAGGCCGCCGAAGCCGAGGACTTCGCCGGGGCGAAGCTCGAAGGAAATGTCGCGGAGAAAGGGCGGGGCGTTTTTGGCGGGGGCGACGGTGAGGTTGCGGACGGAGAGGACGGGCTCCGGGCTGGCGCGCTTTCCGACGTCCGGAGTGTCGGGCGTGAAGCCCGACCTACGGGGGAAGAGGTCCGTGATCTCGCGGCCGACCATCTGGCGGATGACGCCCGGGATGGTGGTGCTGGGCGTATCGAGCGTGACGATACTCGCGCCGTCGCGCAGGACGGTGATGCGGTCGGCGAGGGCGAAGACCTCGTCGAGCTTGTGGGAGATGTAGATGCAGGCGGTGCCCTGCGCGCGCAGGCGGCGCAGGTGATCGAGGAGCACCGCGACCTCCTGCTCGGTGAGCGCGGCGGTGGGTTCGTCGAGGACGAGAACGCGGGACTTCTTGTCCATCGCACGGACGATCTCGATGAGCTGCTTCTGGCCGATCCCGAGTTCGCGGACGGGCGTCGCGGAGCCGATCGCGAGGCCGAAGTCCGCGAGGAGGGCGGTGGCGCGCCGGTGCATCTCCAGCCAGTCGACGCGGAGGCCGCGGCGCGGGGCGCGGCCGAGAAAGATGTTTTCGGCGACGCTCAGTTCCTCAATGAGGGCAAACTCCTGCGTAATCACGGCGAGCCCGGCGGCCTCGGCGTCGCGGATCGAGTGAAACGCCACCGGCCGGCCGTCGATGCGCAGCTCGCCCTCGTAGGACCCGTGCGGGTGGATGCCGGCGAGGAGCTTGATGAGCGTGGATTTGCCGGCGCCATTTTCGCCGCAGAGCGCGTGGATCTCGCCCGCACGCAGGTCGAAGGCGACGTCGCGGAGCGCGGTCACGCCGGGGAACCGCTTGGTGAGGGCGCGGGCTTCGAGGAGCGGCGTCGGGGCGGAGGCGGGGGCGGGCACGAGGGGCGGGCGGACGAGGCGTCTGCACGGCAGACGCCCTACAAGACGATTATTTCAGGTCGGACGCCTTGTGGAAACCATCGGCGAGGACGGTGGTGGCGAGGTTGTCCTTGTCCACGCTGATGACCTTTTCGAAGACCGACGGGACCTGCTTTGCGCCGTTGTCGAGGGTGCCGGTGGCGGC
>JAPLTR010000228.1 GCA_026398065.1 Verrucomicrobiota bacterium
GCGAAGAGCCGCTGGCTGGCCGCGCTGCGCCGGGGCTCGCAGGCGAGGATGACCCGCGCGGTGCGACCTAGGGTGGCGCCGAGCGCGGCGAGCTCGGGGTCGGTGAGATGATGGAGGATGAGATTGGCGAGCACGGCGGCATAGCCTTGGTACCCTGAAAAGGCCCGGAGATCCCCGAGATGCCATGCGGCGCGGTCGGGCCAGCCGGCGGGGCGGGGGACGAAGTCGAGACCGTCGACGGCGGCCCCACGCGCAGTGAGGCGCGCGCCCAGTTCGCCGGTGCCCGCGCCGAGCTCGAGGGCGCGTTCGCCGGCGCGGAGGAGCGGGGGCAGGGTGCGCACGAACCACCGGTGGTTGCCCATGACGCGGTTGATCCAGCGGAGATCCCGCCGGCTGTGCAGCGCATCGGGATGGTCCGGGGGCAGCGAGTCGAGGAGCTCGGGATGCAGCGTGCGTAACATGAAGCGAGTCGAAGGTTGCCCGGCTGCGTCCGGCTGTCCATCGTGCCGCGCAGTTTCCTTCATGAGCACGCCCAATCCCGTCGATCTGATCGCCTCCGCCGCGGAACAGTTTCCGCACCGTCCCTCGTGGGACGAGTATTTCATGGCGACCGCCGTGCTGATGTCGACGCGTTCGAACTGCGAGCGGCTCCATGTGGGCTGTGTGATCGTGACGGGCGGGGACCGGAAGAACCGGCTCGTGGCCGCTGGCTACAACGGCTACCTGCCGGGGGCCGCGCATGTCTCGCACCTGCGCGACGGGCATGAGCAGGCGACCGTGCACGCCGAGCAGAACGCCGTGGCCGACGCCGCGCGCCGCGGCAGCTCCGTCGAGGGCTGCGTGGCCTACGTGACCCACTACCCGTGCATCAACTGCGCCAAGATCCTCTCGGCGGCCGGCATCGCCCAGGTGAAATACCGCCTCGACTACCACAACGATCCCCTCGTCGGCCAGCTGCTCGCCGAGGCCGGGGTCACCATCCTGAAGCTGTAACGATCGCCGCCCGCCATGCGCGAACGCCGCAAAGACACCAAGGACACCCTCGCCGGCTCGTTGCTGCTGGCCCACCCGTCGATGCGGGACCCGAACTTCCGCCGTAGTGTCGTACTGATGTCGGTCCACAACGCCGAGGGCGCCATGGGCGTGGTGCTCAACCGACCGACCGGTAAACGCCTCGGCGAGTTCAGCGGCGACTTTGCGCTCGGCCCCCTGGCCGCGGTCCCGCTGTTCACCGGCGGACCGGTGCAGACCGAGCAGCTCGTGCTCGCCGCGTGGGAACCGAGGGACGACGGGTTTCGCCTCCACTTCGGCGTCGAGCCCGACAAGGCCATCCAGTTTCTGGCCGACGAGAGCGCGCATGTCCGCGCCTTTGTCGGCTACTCGGGCTGGTCTGCCGGACAGCTCGAAAACGAGATGACGCACAACACCTGGGTCGTCGCCGACGTGCCCGAGGACCTGATGGCGCAGGCCGCCGACGACTCGCTCTGGCGCACCGTGCTGGGCCGCGAAGGGGCGGAGTGGCGCCTCCTGGCCGACGAACCGGAAAATCCCGAGCAAAACTGAAATTTTTCGCCGTCACGAAAACGGTTGAAGGAGAACGGTCCGCGCGAGAATTGGGGACGCGGGGACATTTCAGTTGACAGGGGTGGGGGGGCACTCTGTTTTCACACCTTTTATGAAAGTTGTTTCCTCCATCAAATCCGCCAAGAAGCGCCACCCGGCCTGCCAGGTCGTCCGTCGCAAGGGCAAGATCTACGTCATTAACAAAGTCGAGCCGCGTTACAAGGCGCGCCAAGGCTAACTAACCCCTTACCATCGCGATGAAAGCCGAAGGCCATCCCACTCTCAACAACGTTTGCTTCCTCGATATCGGAACCGGCAAGCGTTTCCTCACCAAGTCCACGATGAAGTCTGCCCGCAAGGAGCAGATCGACGGCGTGGAGTATTTCGTCGTCGCCCGCGACGTCACGATGGACTCGCATCCCGCCTACACCGGCGAGAAGCGCCTCGTCGACACCGCCGGTCGCGTCGAGAAGTTCACCTCGAAGTTCAAGCGCGGTCCCGCCAAGAAATAAGCGGCGGCCGGCGAACGTTCGCCTCCCTCTCAGCCCTCCTTCGCCGGAGGGCTTTTTTGTTTTTGGACGGGGACTGCGCGTCCGCTTGACGCGGGGCGGGGCGCTCGGCTGCATGGCGGGCTTCCCATGAGAATCCGCGCTTTTCAAGGTCTCGTTCCCAATCCGGCCCACGCGCCCGAAGTGGCCTGCGTGCCCTACGACGTGGTCAACGCCACCGAGGCCGCCGCGCTCGCCGCCGGCAAGCCCCGCAGCCTCCTGCACGTGGACCGCGCCGAGATCGACCTGCCGCCGGAGACCAATCCCTACAGCGACGCCGTTTACGCGAAGGCCCGCGAAAATCTCCTGGCCCTCCAGCGCAACGGTTCTCTCGGCCGCGAGGCCGGCCCGAGCCTTTACGTTTACGAACAGCAGATGGGCACCCACCGCCAGCGGGGGCTCGTCGCGGTCTGCCACGTCGCCGACTACGACGCCGAACTGATCAAGAAGCACGAGAAGACCCGGCCGGACAAGGAGGACGACCGTACCAAGTTGATCGATACGATCAGCGCCAACACCGGCCCGGTGTTTCTCACCTATCGCGACGAGCCCGCGGTGACCGCCCTCGTCAACGCGAAGGTGCAGGAAAAACCGCTGCACGATTTCACCGCCCCCGACGGCATCCGCCACACGGTGTGGCGCGTGGCCGGTGGCGAGGAGTGGGTGAAGGCCTTCGGCCGCGTGCCGGTGACCTACATCGCCGACGGCCACCACCGCGCCGCGAGCGCGGCCCGCGTCGCACGCATGCGCCGGGACCGCAACCCGGGCCACACGGGCGCGGAGGACTACAACTGGTTCCTCTGCGTACTCTTCCCCGCGAGCGAACTGAAGATTCTCCCGTACAACCGCATTGTGCTCGATCTGAACGGCCTCCAGCCGGCGGACCTCCTCGCGAAGGTGAAGTCGATCTTCGGTAATCTCGAGGAAAACGCCGCACCGACGCCCACGGCCGTCGGCCAGGTGAGCATGTACCTCGCCGGAAAATGGTACGGGCTCCGTTTCCCGGCCGATCCGAAGGCCGATCCGGTCGGACGCCTCGATGTGAGCGTGCTGCAGGACAAGCTCCTCGCTCCGGTGCTCGGCGTCGAGAATGTGCGGACGAGCAAGCGCATCGACTTCGTTGGCGGCATCCGCGGCACGGCGGAACTCGTGAAGCGCGTCGATACTGAGGGCGGCGTGGCATTTTCGCTGTACCCGGTGACGCTGAACCAGCTCATGGACATCTCCGACGCTGGCCAGATCATGCCGCCGAAGAGCACCTGGTTTGAGCCCAAGCTGCGCTCGGGCCTGTTCATCCATACGTTCTGAGTTGCGCGGCAGAAAGCGCCTGAACCAGCCGGTGCGGCTTGCGCACCGGCTCCGGGTCCGTTTGCTCGGGTGATGGTGGCCCGCGCTTATTCAAACTGTCGGACGATGCTCGTGGGCACGCTCGTGCTCGCGGGCCTCGCCAGCGGTCTGGCCGCCGCCGAGGTGTCGGCTGCACTGCCAGCGTTTCCGCGGCCCCTGACCGACTATGTTGCGGTGGAATCGCCGGACCTCATGGCGACCCTCGTCGGCCGGGCGCGCGCCGAGCCGTTCAACGCGGTGGCCACCCTCGTGTTTGTGCTGGCCGTGCTGCACACCTTTCTCGCCGGAAAAATCCGGCACTGGGCGCACGTCGTCGAGGAGCGGCACTGCGCGCGCCTCGCGCTCAAGCGCGAGGCGTCGGACGGCAACGACGACGGCGCGCCGGACGAGGTGAGCTTCGGCGGTCAGGTGCTGCATTTCTTCGGCGAGGTGGAGGCGATCTTCGGGATCTGGGCGGTCGTGCTCGGGGCGACCATCGTGGGGTTCAAGGGCCTCGACACCGCGGTCCACTACGTGGCGGACACGGTGAACTACACGGAGCCGATGTTCGTCGTGGTCATCATGGCGCTCGCGTCGACGCGACCGGTGCTGCGGCTCGCGGAGCAGGCGATGCGGGCGGTGGCCTCGCTGGGCGGGGGCCGCCCGGTGGCATGGTGGCTGTCGATCCTCACGGTGGCGCCGCTGCTGGGCTCGCTGATCACGGAGCCTGCGGCGATGACGATCGGGGCGCTCCTGCTGGCCAAGCAGTTTTACGCGCTCAACCCGAGCCTGCGGCTGAAATATGCCACGCTCGGCCTGCTCTTCGTCAACATCTCCATCGGCGGCACGCTGACACACTTCGCGGCCCCGCCGGTGCTGATGGTCGCGGCGGCGTGGGGCTGGGACATGAAGTACATGTTCACCCACTTTGGCTGGCACGCGATCAGTGGCATCGTGCTGGCGAACGTCGCGTATCTGCTCGCGTTTCGGAAGGAGCTGTTTGCTCTGCGTCCGGCGGCCGTCGATCCCACGGCCCGCGTCGAGGAGCCGGTGCCGGCGTGGGTCACGGCCGTGCATCTGGTGTTTCTCGGGTTCACGGTGTGGATGGCGCACTATCCCGCGCTGTTCATCGGCGGTTTTTTGTTCTACCTGGCCTTCGCCCAGGCGACGGCGCACCACCAGAGCAAGGTCGAGCTCAAGTCGCCGCTGCTCGTCGGATTCTTCCTCGCGGGCCTGGTGATCCACGGCGGACTGCAGGCGTGGTGGATCCAGCCGGTACTGGGGCGGCTCGGGGAGATCCCGCTGTTTGCGGGCGCGACGATTTTGACGGCGTTCAACGACAACGCGCTGATCACCTACCTCGCCACGCTCGTGCCGGGGTTCAGCGAGCAGCTGAAGTTTGCAGTGGTCTCCGGCGCGGTCACCGGCGGCGGGCTCACCGTGATCGCCAACGCCCCGAATCCCGCGGGCCAGTCGATCCTGCAGCGCTATTTCCCAGAGGGGATCTCGCCCCTCGGGCTGCTGCTGGGCGCGCTGGTCCCGACGCTGATCGTGGCGTTTTCGTTCATGGTGTTGTGAGCGGCGCTTGACGCGCAGAGGTCCCCGGAGGGAACCTCTTGGGCGGTCTTGGTCCCGGCGGCCGGGCCTCCTCCGCTCTGGCGTTTGTCTCCATGGAAAATCTAACCCCTGACATAGCGATCATCGGTGGCGGAGTCGGCGGCTGTGCCGCGGCCCTTGCGCTGGCCCGGAGCGGCCGGACGGTGGTGATGACCGAGGAGTTTGCCTGGATCGGCGGCCAGTTTACCTCGCAGGCGGTCCCGCCCGACGAACACGGCTGGATCGAGCACTTCGGCTGCACCGCCAGCTACCGGCGGTTCCGCGAGGGCGTGCGCGAGCACTACCGCGCCCACTATCCGCTGCTCCCGGCGCAGCGGGACAATCCCCGGCTGAATCCGGGCAACGGCTGGGTCTCGCCGCTCTGCCACGAGCCGCGGGTCGCGCTGGCCGTGCTGGAGTCGATGCTCGCGCCCTACGTGTCCAACGGCCGCGTGCTCATCCTGCGACGGCACCGCCCGGTCGGGGTGACGCTGGCGGGCAACGAGACGATCGGTTCCGTGACCGTGCGCTCCGCCGAGACCGGGGCGGAGACACGGCTGACGGCGGCGTTTTTCCTCGATGCGACGGAAAACGGCGACCTGCTTCCGCTCGCCGGCGTCGAGCACGTCACCGGCGCAGAGTCGCGCGCCGAAACCGGCGAGCCGTCGGCTCCGCCGCAGGCCCGGCCGGCCAATGTGCAGGCGTTTTCGGTGTGCTTCGTGCTCGAGGAACTGGCCGGCGAGAATCACATCATCCCGCGTCCGGCGCGGTACGATTTCTGGCGCAGTTATGTGCCGAAGCTCACGCCACCCTGGCCGGGGCCGCTCCTGGGTTGGGCGGGTCTGAACCCGCGCACGATGGCGGCGATGCGCTACAATTTTAACCCGCACCGCGAGAAACCCGCCCTCTTCTCGGGGCTGTGGGCGTTTCGCCGCATTATCGACCGTGCGCAGTTCGAACCCGGCTTCTACCGGAGCGACGTGTGTCTCGTGAACTGGCCGATGATCGACTACATGGAGGGCGACCTCCACACGTGCGACGAGACGGAACGCGTGCGGCGGATCGCCGATGCGCGGGAGCTCAGTCTTTCGATGGTATATTGGCTCCAGACCGAGGCGCCACGGCCCGACGGGGGCGTCGGCTGGCCGGGACTGCGGCTGCGCGGCGATCTGCTGGGTACGACCGATGGGCTGGCGATGGCCCCGTACATCCGCGAGTCGCGGCGGATTCGCGCGCTGAAGACCATCCGGGAGCAGGACGTGTCCGCGGTCTTCCGGCCCGGTGACACCCTCGCCGAGCGCTACGAGGACTCCGTCGGCATCGGCTACTACCGGATCGACCTGCATCCGTCCTCGGGCGGCGACAACTATGTGGACGTGCCCTCGTTGCCGTTTCGCATCCCGCTCGGCGCGCTCATCCCGAAACGGGTGCGCAATCTCCTCCCTGCCGCGAAAAACATCGGCACCACCCATCTCACCAACGGCTGCTATCGCCTCCATCCGGTCGAGTGGAACATCGGCGAGGCAGCCGGGGAACTCGCCACTGTCTGCCTCGAACAACGCACCACCCCGCAGGCCATCGCGGCCGACCGCGGCCAGACGGAGGCGTTTCAGGCCCGGCTGCGGCAGCGTGGGTTCGAGCTGGCCTGGCCCGAAAACCTGAAGCTCGACGACGGCGATCCGCACGCGCACGCGCGTTGAAGCCATGCCCTCCGCCATTCCGCCGCTCCGCTATCAGTCGCTCGCGTTGCAGGTGGCGGCGCGGATCGGGGCGGAGATCGAGAAGGGCGCGTGGGGAACCTGGCTGCCGGGCGAACGGGCGCTGACCGTCTCGCTGCAAACCAGCCGGAAGACGCTGCGCAAGGCGCTCGCTCATCTCCAGCGCGAGGGGATCATCCGGACGCGACATGGCCTCGGCCACGAGGTCGTCGGGCCGGCGGAGCGCACCGGGCCGAAAGCCCTGGGAGACTTCTCGGTTGGCCTGCTCACCCCCGATTCGCTTGAGAACCTCCGGCCGTACACGGCGCTGTGGGTCGATGAGCTGCGGTCGCTGCTCTTCGAAACCGGCGCGCGGCTCGCGACGTTTTCCGGCTACCGGTTTTTCACGGGCCGGCCCGAGAAGGCGCTGGTGCGACTGGTGGAGCAGAATCCGCAGACGTGCTGGGTGCTGGCTCACTCGAACGAGCACATCCAGCAGTGGTTTCACACGCACCGCGTGCCGTGCGTCATTGCGGGTTCGTCGCACACCGGCCTGCCGCTGCCGAGCGTCGACCTGGATAATTTTGCCGTCTGCCGCCACGCGGCAGGGGCGATGCTGCGCCTCGGGCACCGGCGGGTGGCCTTCTTTACGAAGCAGTCCCAGCGCGCCGGTGACCTCGAGGGCGAGCGCGGTTTCGAGGACGGGGTGCGGGCTTCGCCGCATCGCGACATTGAGTCCGTGATCGTGCGCCACGACGGCACGGTGGACCACGCCTACCGCGCGCTCGGGCGGTTGTTCGGCGTCGCGTCGCCGCCCACCGCCGTGCTGGTGGGCCAGTCGGCGTTCTATCTCACGACGATCGCGTTTTTCGCCGAGCGCGGACTGCGCGTGCCGAGCCAGGTATCGCT
This sequence comes from Verrucomicrobiota bacterium, assembly GCA_026398065.1. GTDB lineage: Bacteria > Verrucomicrobiota > Verrucomicrobiia > Opitutales > Opitutaceae > GAS368. The sequence continues at coordinate 7,640 of JAPLTR010000228.1, forward strand.
CATCAGCCGGGAGGACGATACGTTTCTTTCGTACCTGAAGCCCGCGCCGGCACGGTACTCGTGCAACCCGAAGACCTACGCGAAGCGCCTGCTGATGCAGCTCCAGCTCTGCTTCGACGGCGAGACCGGCGGGCACACGATCCACCGCATCGAGCCGAAGTTCGTCGCGGGCGATTCGCTGGGCCCGGTGGCGCGCGGTGCGGTGGCGAAAAGTTAGGCTTCAGGCGCAGCGCGAATCAGAACTTGAAGGTATTGGTCCACGTGTATTCACGCGGCTGATTCGTGAAGAGCGCGGTGTTGATGCCGGAATAGCCGGTGATGTTGTTCGGACGGACGAGCACCTGGTAGTGGTTGAACAGATTGTTGATGTTGAGCTGGGTCGACCAGGTGAACTTGCGTCCGAGCTTGTGCTCATAGCCAAGGATTCCGTCGAAGAGTGCGGAGGTCGGCCGCGAGTAGAGTTGGCGGTCGGCGGTCGGGCTGTAGCCGGTGGGATAGTAGTAGTAGTCGCCGCGGCCCCAGGCGACGTTGGCGGTGCCGCCGATCTTCACGCCTTTGAGCACACCGGTGGAGAACGTATAGACGTTGGTAAAATTGAAGCTGAGCTCGGGATAGCCGGTGGTGCGGTCGCCGGACCGGGAGGTGACGATGGTGGGCGGGAGGCTGAGCCCGGTGAGCTGGTATTGGGAAATCGGTACGCCGGCGACGCCCGTGCGGATGGCGCCGTTCACCGGATCGACGAAATTCAGGATCGTGCGGCCGTTCGAGGTACGGAAGAGACCGTTGGTGGGGTCGGGGTTGGCATAGTAGGCGTTGCCGGGAGTACTCAGCGCGGCGATCGTGAGGGGAATCGCCCCGGCGGTCGTGGCCGACTGCGGTGTGGCGAGGAAGGTTGGGCGCACGTAGACCACGGTGCCGTTGGCATAGGTGACCTGGCCGGCGGCATTGGCGTAGAACTGGTCGTTGTACAAGGCGGGGTAGCTCGTGTCGTTGCCGATGGTGCCCTGGACGAAGGCGGCGGAGAAGCGCATGCGCCAGTTGGTCGTGGGCGAGGCGACGATGGCGGCCTGCGCGCCGCGGGATTTGCGGTCGACGGCGATCACGGAGCCGGTGGCACCGAGGTAGCGGCCGTTGAGCCCGGCGGGATTGATGCTGTCCCGGAGCTGGCTCGGGATCGCGTAGGGCTCCTTGGTGGATTGCACGGCGTAGACGGCGATGGAGCCGGAGATGCGGCCGCGTTCGTCGCCGAGCTTCACGCCGGCCTCCTCGCCGACGGAGTGGGCGATCGGCGCGGCGTTGCCGAGCGGATCGGCGGGCACCGTCAGGAGGATGCCGGGGAGATTGTAGGTGTCGGACAGCGAGACGTAGGGGCGCAGCCACGAACTCGCGCGGTAGTTGGCGCCGACGGAGTAGCTCAGGTTGTCGCCCGTGGCAGTGATGGCGGGGATCGCGGTCGAGGCGAACTGGCGGTTGTCGGCGGAGACGTAGCGGACGCCGGCGAGGGTGGTGAGACGGCCGTCGCCCCACTGGGTGTAGTTGACGGCGAAGGCGCCGCTGCTGATCGCGCGGCTGTGGATGAAGAGGTCACCGGCGGTGACGCCCTGGGGATTGAGCGGCGAGACGAGCGCGGGGTCGGTCAGGTTCATGACCTGGGCAACGTAGTTGACACCCTGATACGTAATGCGCGGGGAGCCGGTGCGGACGAACGGGTATTTCACCGGGCCGTTTTGCACGGACCAGAAGGGGTTGGGGACGTTCATCCGGATGCGTGCGCCGGCGGGGGTGAGCACGAGCTTGTAGTCCGCGTCGGCCTGGTAGTACGCGATGTTTTCGTTGGCGTAGTTACCCTTGGTGTATTCCGCACCGACGATGGTCTGGCTGCGGGCGCGACCGCCGAAGAGCGCGTTGGTGGCGAGGGCGGAGAAACGGTACGAGCGCGAGTCGGAGGGCTGGGACGACCAGGCGGAGCCGCTGGAGCCGCCGGCGCCCATGGACCACTGGCCGGGGATCGGATTGCCGCTGGCGCCGGGGGCGTAGAAGGTCGCGCCGCTGCCGAAGCCGACGATGCTGTCCTTGTTTTGGTAGCCGACGGAGACCTGGGTCGAGAGCCAGGAGTTCCACGTGGTCTCGGCGGTGAGCGAGGCGAGGCGGGCGGTGGTGCTTTCCTCGCGAAGCTGGCCGCCATAGGAGTCGACGTTGTCCCAGTCGATGTAGCCATTGCCGATTAGGCCCGCGCCGCTCGCGCCGGTGGCGCTCTTCTCCATCTGGCCGGTGGCGAGGAGGGTGCGGATGTTCTGGCCGTGGCGGGCGTCGAACGCGGTGCTGGTCGCCGTGAGCGTGAGATTCTGGGGGATGAAGCGGTCGAAGTAGGTGTGCTTGCCGGTGGCACGCAGCACGGTGTGGCCGGCCTTGACGGCGAACTGGACATAGGCGCCGTTGAGCGGGCCGCCCATCCACTTGCGGTTGTCGCCGAGGTCCTGGTGGAGGAGCGAGACCACGACGGCGGCGCGGCCGGAACTCGCGCCGGAGTCGAGCTGGCTGAGGGTGTGGCCGTACTGGTCGACCTGGAACTTCACCGAGCCAAACGCTGGACGGCCGAGACGGGCCTGTTTGGAAATCATGTTGACCACGCCACCGCCGCCGCCGTTGCCGTAGAGGAGGGACTGCGGGCCGTTGATGACCTCGATGCGCTCCATGCCGAAATTGCTGTTGAGGCCGGTGCCCGCTGGGGACGGGAGCATGAAACTGTCCTGCTTGACGACGGCTGCACCGAGGCCGCGCAATTGCACGCCGGCAGACACGCT